>DVHW01000021.1 GCA_018711785.1 Candidatus Galloscillospira excrementavium | reverse complement strand
TAGCCGTCACAGCCGGCATAGCCGCAGGCGCCGCAGTTGGCGCCGGGGAGGCACTCCCGGATCTGGCCCATCTTGGGGTCCTCCTTCACGGCCATGACCGTGGAGGCCACCACCAGCACCAGGGCGCAGATGACGCCGATGATCAGTACACAGAGGACGGGGAATAAAATCGCAGTCATACTACTCTCCCCTCCTTAACCCAGCAGAGTCTCCACCACGCCGGTGAACCCAAAGAAGGACATGGCGGTGATGGAGGCGGCCACCAGAGTGATAGGCAGGCCCTCAAAGGACTTGGTGGGCTTGCAGTTCTCCATCCGGGAGCGGACCCCGGAGAAGAGCACCATGGCCAGGAAGAAGCCCAGGCCGGAGCCGAAGGCGTTGGCGATGGACTCGCCGAAGCCGTAGCCCTCGGTGATGTTCAGAATGGTGACGCCCAGCACGGCGCAGTTGGTGGTGATGAGGGGCAGGTAGATGCCCAGCGCCTTGTGGAGGGAGGGGATGTACCGCTTCAGGATAATCTCCACCAGCTGGACCAGGGCGGCGATGACCAGAATGAACACCACGGTCTGGAGGTAGCCCATGTTGTTGGGGTCCAGCAGGAACTTCTGGATGGGCCAGGTCACTGCGGTAGCCAGGACCATAACGAAGATGACGGCGATGGACATGCCGCTGGCCTGGTCCAGCTTCTTGCTGACGCCCAGGAAGGGGCAGATGCCCAAAAACTGCTGGAGCACGTAGTTGTTGACGAACACCGCCGCCATGATGATAAAGATGATGTGTCTCATGCCTCAGCCTCCTCCTTCCGGATCCGGGCGCAGGCCTCGGCGTTGACGCAGCCGGCGCAGCCCAGGTCGTCCTTCTTGGCCGCCCGGGTCTTGCCGTGGGTGATCTTGATGACCAGGGCCATCATCAGGCCGAAGACGAAGAACCCGCCGGGGGCCTGGGTGAGAATGGGAATGGTGAACTCGCTGATGACCGGAATGGTGATGCCGGCGAAGGTGCCCGCGCCGAACACCTCCCGGACGGTGGCCATCAGCAGCAGGGCGAGGGTGAAGCCCAGACCCATGCCCACGCCGTCCAGAATGGAGGCGAACACGCCGTTCTTGCTGGCGAACATCTCGGCCCGGCCCAGGATGATGCAGTTGACCACGATGAGGGGCAGGTAGACGCCCAGGGCGTCGTACAAATCGGGTACAAAGGCCTGCACCAGCATCTGCACCACCGACACGAAGCCGGCGATGACCACGATGTAGCAGGGGATGCGCACCGAGTCGGGGATGACCTTGCGCAGCAGGGAGATGATGGCATTGGAGCAGATGAGCACGATGGTGGCCGCAATGCCCATGCCGATGGAGTTGACCACCGAGGTGCTGGTGGCCAGGGTGGGGCAGGTGCCCAGCACCAGGACCAGCACCGGGTTCTCCTTCAGGATGCCCTTGGTCAGATTGGCCAGGGCGCCGTTTTGCTTGCTCATTTACGCGCCCTCCTTTCCGGTGATGAGGTCAAAGGCGGTGAAGGCGTCCCGCACCGCCTCGATGTAGGCCGAGGTGGTGATGGTGGCGCTGGTGACGGTCTCCACGCCCTCCAGAGAGCTGTCCTTTCCGGGGAACTGGCTGTAAAAGCTCTCCCGGTTGAGGGCCGCCACGCCCACGCTGGGGGTCTCGCCGCTGGCGTCCAGCACCTGGATGGCGGAGATGGTGCCGTCGGCCTTGATGCCGATCATCAGGGTGATAGGGCCGCCGTAGCCCTGGTTGGACAGGCTCATGACATAGCCGGCGTTATTTTCGGTGGAGTAGACCGCTGTGACGCACTCGGGCAGCTCATCGGCGTAGTCGGCGGTGATGTCGGTAAAGCCGGTGCCCTCGGGCAGGACCTGGGCCCGGGCGGCCTCGGCCGCCGCGGCCTGGGCCGCCTTGATGATGGGGTCGGTGACCTGGTAGGTGGCCGCCAGGGCTCCCGTGACCACGATGCAGATGACGGCCAGCACCAGGACGGGGGTGAGCATTTTCAGCTTTTTCATGCCTTGGCGCCCCCCTTCTTCGCCACGCCCAGGGGCTTGTGGCGGGTGAGCCGGTCGATGTGGGGGGTGAGGATATTGCCCAGGAGGATGGCGAAGGACACGCCCTCGGGGTAGGAGCCCCAGACCCGGATGGTCATGGTGAGCAGGCCCACGATGACCGCGTAGATCACCTTGCCCAGTACGGTCATGGGGGAGGTGGAGTAGTCGGTGGCCATGAAGAAGGCGCCCAGCATCAGGCCGCCGGAGAGCAGGTCGTACAGCGGGTCCCGGCCCACCAGCAGGGAGAACACCGCCACGGTGACCAGATACACCACCGGGATGTGCCAGGAGATGACCCGGCGGGCGATGAGGTAGATGCCCCCGATCAGCAGGGCCAGGGCGCACACCTCACCCAGGCAGCCGCCGTGGCGGCCCAGGAACATGTCCAGGAGGCCGGGCAGCTGCTGCACCGCCTCGCCGGTGGCGCTGCTGGCGGCCTCGGCGCTCTGGCCCATCAGGGCCAGGGGGGTGGCGGTGCTCACCCCGTCATAGGTGAAGGATGCCATCTCGGAGGAGAAAGCCAGGAAGAGCATGATCCGAGCGGTGGCGGCAGGGTTCGCGAAGTTACAGCCGATGCCGCCGAAAAACTGCTTGACCACGATGATGGCGAAGATGCTGCCCAGGGCGGCCTGCCACAGGGGGATGGTGCTGGGCAGGCAGTAGGCCAGCAGCACACCGGTGACCACCGCCGACAGGTCGGAGATGGTGACGGGCCGTTTCACAGCCTTTTCCCAGATGTACTCAGCCAGCACGGCCACGGCCACACAGACCAGCACCACCAGCAGGGCATCCACCCCAAAGAGGAGGATGGAGGCGACGAGGGCGGGGACCAGGGCGATGATCACGTCCAGCATAATGCTCTGGGTGGTTGCTCGGTCCCTCACATGGGGATTGGCGGATACGGTGAGGAGCTTCATGCCTGCTTCACCTCCTGGTTTTTGGCCCGGTACTCCCGCAGGAAGCCCTTGGCCATCTTGTTGGTAAAGGCGAGGCCCCGCTTGGCGGGACACACATAAGTACAGATGCCGCACTCCATGCACAGGTCCACATGCAGATCCATCAGGCCCTGGGCATCCTGGAGTTCATAGGCCTTGGCAATGTCCACCGGCATCAGGCTCATGGGGCAGGCGTCCACGCACCGGGCGCAGCGGATGCAGGGGGTTGGGTCGGGCATGCGGGCGGTCTTCTCGTCGAAGGCCAGGAAGGCGTTGTTCTGCTTGAGCAGGGGGAAATCCAGGCTGGCCACGCAGCCGCCCATCATGGGTCCGCCGTAGATGACCTTGGCCGGGTCCTCCTTGCAGCCGCCGGCAGCCTCCAAAATCTCGCCGATGGCCATGCCCACCGGGGCAATGACGTTCTTGGGCTCCCGCACCGCCGGGCCGTCGATGGTGACCGCCTTGGTCACCAGGGGCATCCCGGTGCGCAGGTACTCGGCGATGAAGGCCACGCTGGCCACGTTCATCACGATGACGCCCACGTCCTTGGGCAGCTTGCCCTCGGGCACCACCCGGCCGGTGGTGTTGAAGATCTGCATCTTCTCCGCCCCCTGGGGGTACCGGGCGGGCAGGCGCTTGACCGCGAAGCCCTCCAGCCCCGCCACCGCCTGCTCCATCTTGGCCAGGGCCTTGGGGGCGCTCTCCTCGATGGCGATGATGACCTCTTTGGCGCCGATGTACTGCTTGACCAGCCGGGCGCCTTCCAGCAGGTCCTCCGTGCTGTCCAGCATGGTGCGGCAGCCGGTGGTGCAGTAGGGCTCGCACTCGCCGCCGTTGACCAGCAGGGTGTCGATCCCCGTGGTGAGCTTGGCCCAGGTGGGGAACCCGGCGCCGCCCAGGCCCACCAGGCCGCTCTCCTTCACCGCCTCGGTGAAGGAGGCCAGGTCGTGGACCTTGGGGGGACGGACCCCCTCCCAGACCGTCTGGGTGCCGTCGCTGGTGATGACCACCGCAGGAACAGTGGCGCCGTTCGGCATCACCAGGTCCTGGATCGCGGTGACCTTGCCGGACACGCTGGCGTGGATGGGCGCACCCAGGCCGTTGGGCGCGCCGATTGGTTCGCCCAGCTTGACCTCCTGGCCCACCTTCACCACCGGGGTGCAGGGGGCGCCCACATGCATGGACATGGGAATGACCACCTTGCCAGGGGTAGGAACGGCCTTGGGCACACTGTCCGAGGTGTTCTTCTCATCCCTGACGTGGATTCCCTGTGTTCGTCTTCCGAACATCTTCTCTCCCTCCGACCTTTCTTTCGAAGTCACGTTCTCTTCTCTCTGGACCGCAGCGCAGAACTGTGCGGCAATCTATCCAAAAACAGCCGGGGCCGGCGCAGCGGCCCCGCCTGTCCAGAGACAACTCCAGGTCTCCCGGACGGATGGGTATATCCGGACTCTGCCGGAGATCCCTCACCGCCCCGCTTCTCCCTTGGAGAGGGCGGCGATCACATATTTGGCCGCCAGGCCGGTGAGCACACCGGTGACGGCGGCGGCAATCAGCAGCCAAGGCAGGTAGATCAGGGCCGCCCGGGGATCGCCCAAGACGGCGAACACCAGCATCTGGCCCAGGTTGTGGCAGGCCGCACCGGCCACGCTCACCCCCACCACACTCACCTTCTCTCCGGCCAGCCGGCGGAGGACCAGCATGGCAGCGAGGCTCAGTACGCCTCCGCCCAGGCTGAAGAGCATGGGGCCAAAGCCTGCGTAGAGCGCCGCGCTCAGCACCACCTTGACCAGCATCAGGGCCCAGGCGCTCCCCGGCCCCAGCAGGTACACGGCGTAGAGCAGCACCGTGTTGGCCAGGCCCAGCTTGATGCCGGGCACCGTGGGCACCAGGGGCGGAAACAGGCTCTCCACATACCCCAACACCAGGGCCGCGGCGGCCAGCAGGGCCAGCCGGGCCAGCTTCCGGGTGTCGCCACTCATGCCGCCGGCACCAACTCCACGGTCATGCCGTGGGGCAGACAGGTGATCATACTCTGGTTGAAGGACACGCTCTCCAGGGTCAGGGTGCCCATACGGACACAGTCGTGGTTTGCGCAGTTGGCATCCTCCACGCACACGCCCTCTCCGGTGATGTGCACCCGGTTCCAGTCCCCGCTGTCCTGCTCTACCAGGACCGTGCGCTCCTCCGAGAGGGGATAGGAGCCGTAGAGCTCCCCGTGGACGCGGATGACCACCATGTCCTCTTCCCCGCCGCCGGAGCGGAGCAGGAAGGACAGAAGAAGCGTCCCTACGGCCAGAAGCAGGACCACTCCGATGATGATGCCGTCCCTTGGCTTCATGCTGTTCTCCCCCGATTTTGGAAAATTGTTCCGCTATGTGGAACCTCTTTTCCGGCTTATATAAGTATACAGCGTTCCTCCGCGGTGTGCAAGCATTTTTGAGAAATCCAGCGGTTTTCCTCCTCCCT
>DVHW01000177.1 GCA_018711785.1 Candidatus Galloscillospira excrementavium | reverse complement strand
TGATGGCGCGGTAGCGCTCCACATCCTTCTTGGCCAGGTAGTCCAGCATCTTGCGGCGCTTGCCGACCATCTTCAGCAGGCCCCGGCGGGAGTGGTTGTCGTGGGTGTGGACCTTCAGGTGCTCGGTCAGCTCCTGAATGCGGGCGGTGAGGATGGCGATCTGGACCTCCGGAGAGCCGGTGTCCGTGGGATGGGTGCGGTTGGCCTCGATCACGGCCGTCTTTTCGTCTTTGCGGATCATGGTTGTTTCCACCTTTCTTTTTTATCTGCCGGGCGGCTGAGTACCGGGCGGGCGGACCCCCGCGGAATCGCGGCATTGGTCCCGGAACCAAGCGGCCGGCGCGGCGCGCTTTGCGTGCTTTGGCAGTCTATCATATTTTCCCCCGGGTGTAAAGGGGAAAATGCAATTTTTCACTGGATTCCTTCTGATTTTGCCCCGCGGAGTCATTCGCCGGGCAGGTCGTTCGGCTTGGGCACGCCGGCGGCCTTGCGGGCCTCATCGGTGCCGATGTAGGTCAGGTTGGTGAAGATGCGCTGGAGCCGCTCGTCCGGGTAGGTCCGGTCCAGGTAGAGCTCCACCGGCCCGCTGGCGGGCACCCCCAGCTGCCGCTCGTCCATCCGGCCCAGGGCGGCGGCCGTGAGGGCCACGTTGCACACCATGAACACCGTCAGGGCCAGGGTGAGGGGCCTGCCCATGGCGTTGGGGATCTTCCCGATCCACCGGCAGATCAGCGGGTAGAGGTCCTTGACCCACACCACCGCCGCCACCCCCCAGAACAGGGAGAACACCAGGTTGACCCGGCCGTTGATGTTGAAGGGCAGGTGGCTGTAATCCCAGAAGCAGGCGCCGAACAGGACCTCCTGGAGCCAGGAGCAGGCGTACTCGTACACCGCGCCCATCACCGTGCCGCCCAGGAAGATCCAGATGCCCCGCACGTGGGCAAACCGCTGGAACAGCAGGGTGAACAGCACCGCGCCCAGGCCCCACACCAGGGAGAAGGGGCCGTAGAGCACGCCGCTGCGGTTCTGCAGCTCCCCCCGGGTGAGGAGCATGAAGGCCATCTCAATCAGACAGCCCAGGCAGGCGGTGATGAAGAACACCCAGAAGAGCTTGTAAAAGTTGATGCCTTTCGCGAAGAAGCCGGGGATGGTCTCAGAGGACACTTCCTGCTCCTCCCGGCCGGTTTTTGCTGGGGCCATGCCAGTCATAGCCATCCCTCCTTTCCTTCTTTTGGTGTTTCTATCATAGCACAGGAAGCTGCACAGAGTCATTTGCTTTTTCTTAAAACTTTATTAAATCACGAAAAACATCCGCTCCCAAAAGGGAGGCGGATGTTTTCCGTGTCCCTGTGTGGCTCCCCAGGTCACTTGACCCGGAAGGTCTTGGGCGCCCGGAGCCACACCAGGGCCAGGGCCGCGGCGATGTAGGCCGCCGTCACAGCCAGCACCAGCAGGCTGAAAAACTCCGGGGGCTGGTCGATCTGCACGCACATCCAGCACACCAGGTACATGCCCCAGTTGATGAGGGTGAACAGGGGGTTCTTCACCGCCAGCTGGGTGGTGTAGGGCTGAAAGACATAGTAGAGGAACAGGGGGTGCACCGAGAACAGGAAGGCCAGGAGCAGCACGCAGAGGAAAAAGGGCACCATGTCCCCGGCCGAGAGGGCCGCCCCGCTCAGGAGGATGCCCAGGGCCAGGGCCGCGCAGATGGCGGCCCCCACCGTCAGGTTCACCCGGGCGATGTGCCCCAGGCGGATGGCGAAGTTGTGCAGCAGCACCTTCCGCTCCCGGTACCAGCCGAAGCGGAGCAGGGAGATGTCGCAGTTGTAGAACATGGCCTTGCAGATCTGCTGGCCCAGGGTGTTGCACAAAAGGTACATGGCGAACACCCCTACGGGCAAAAACTGGGGCAGCTTCTCCAGGATGGCCGCCGTGGGTTCCCGAAGGAACACCGCGGCGGCCGCGAGGGCCGCGGCGGCGAGGGCGATGCCGATGAGCTCATAGCGCATGGGCTTGGTGAGGATGCGCCGGTGGCGGCGGAAGAAGAGGGCGTTGAGGTACTGGTAGCCCTTCAGGCCCCGCACCTGGGCGCTGGCGTCCCCGGCGGTCACGTCGCCGGAGCGCATCTCCACGTCCTTGAAGGCGGCCCGGGCGGCGTTGGCCTTGGCCGCCGTGGTGGAGACAGTCTCCGGCTTGCAGGTCTCGTGGACCACGTGCCAGTAGCGGGGGTAGCGGACCAGGCTTACCGCCGCCCAGGCGCCCCCCACCAGCAGCACCACCGCCACCGCTCCGTTGAGGAGGAAGCGGTCCATGGGCAGGGCCGCGGCGGCCATCAGGGGCACATAGGCAAGGCCCAGGGAGGCCAGGGTGACCACCATCACGTACCAGACCTTTTTGAACACCGGCTTCCCCGTCCGGTCGAAGAGCCACAGGTGGAACCGCTCCCCCAGGCACCGGCAGGCCGCCAGCTCCAGGCTGAACAGCAGGCCCTGCCACCAGGGCTGGCCGAACCAGGCCGCCGCGGCGATGAGGGCGGGGGTGAAGCTGACCAGGGTCAGCACATGGGTCCGGCCGCTGGTGGCCAGGATACAGGCCCTGGCCTCCATGCCCATCTGCCGCACGCAGGTGTACTTGATAAGGGTGGCGGCGAGCACGTCGGAGGCCAGGAAGCACCCGCCGAAAAAGCTGAGGAAAAAGAGGGCGTTCAGGAACATGGCCCAGGGCCCGGCGCCCCCCTCCTCGGCCAAAAGGACGGCGGGGAGGCCGCAACACAGGAAGAGGTAGAGGAACTTGCCGCCGAAGGCGTAGAGCACCTTCAGCACCTCCACCACCGCCATGAGCCGCTGCTTCAGCGCCCAGGCGCCGTAGAGCCGCTCGGGGAAGAGCCGCTTCACCAGGGGCACCTTCCGCAGCCAGAAGAGCAGCCGGTTGACCCCCATGGCCGACTGGATGTGGAACACCTGCCGCACTGTCTGCACCGTCCTACTCATGGGCATCCTCGTCTTTCAGCAGCGCCACCACCCGCTCCTCAAAGGCGGGGGTGTGGATGAGGGCGGGGTCCACCTCCTCCAGAAGGCCCTGGCTCAGGATGGTGATCTCGTCGCACAGGTCGGCGGCCAGCTGGAGGATGTGGGTGGAAAAGAGGATGATGTGGTCGCGCTTCATGTCCAAAAGCAGGTCCTTCATCTCCTTGGCTGCCACCACGTCGAAGGAGGTGAGGGGCTCATCCAGGAGGATGATGGGGGGCTTGGCGATGAGGAAGCAGAGCATCTGCATCTTATTCTTCATGCCGTGGGAATAGTCCTTCATGAGCCGCTGGCGGTCCTCGGCGTCGATACCCACCAGGTCCAGCCAGTGGTCCGGGGTCTTCTCCGCGTCCTCCGGCCGGCCGGCGATCTCGGTGAAGAACTTGACAAACTCCCAGCCGGTGAGGAATTCCGGCACCACCGGGGTGGAGAGCACATAACCCACGTCCCCCTCGGCCAGGGCCCGGCGGGCTCCGTCCTCCTCCACATAGAACTCGCCCCCGTCGGGCGGGAACTCCCCGGACAGGCAGTTCATCAGGGTGGTCTTGCCGGCGCCGTTGCGGCCCAGCAGGCCGTAGATACGGCCCTTCTCAAAGGTGAAGGAGGCGCCCTTGAGCACCTGCTTCTCCCCAAAGTGCTTTTCGATCCCTTCCAAGATCAGCTTCATCACACACGTCCTTTCCGCCGCCCCTCGGGCGGCACCGCCGGTCACAGCTCCTTCTGGAGCCGGACCAGCTGGCAGAGATAGACCCCGAACAGGGCCAGGTAGGCCAGCATGACCACCACCAGCGCCGCCATGGGCACATCCATCACCAGCAGGATGACCCACTGGACGAGAAAGATGGGGGTGGCGGCGAGCAGGGCCCGGTAGGCGGCAATGCCCCGGATCTGCCGGTTCCGCTCGTCCTTCTCCTCCCGCTCCGCCGCCCGGCGGGCCTTTTCATTGCGGCGGTAGTGCCGGGCAAAGAGGGCCTTCACCGTCAGCAGGCCGCCCAGGGCACCTCCGCCTCCGGCCAGCAGGCCGCCCAGGAACCGGGGCAGCTCCAGGCCCAGAGAATCCTGCACTGCCGCCAGAATCAAGGCCAGCCAGCTCACCGCCGCGCCGATCCAGCAGGCCAGCTCCTTATTCCTCTCCCGGTTCTTCATAGAGAAAGACCTCCTCAATGGTGGTGTGGAACAGCCGGGCGATCTTAAAGGCCAGCAGGATGGACGGATTATACCGCCCGTTCTCCAGGGACCCCACGGTCTGCCGGGAGACCTCCAGGATCTCGGCCAGATCCTCCTGGGTCATGCCGCGGGCCTTTCTCAGCTCCTCCAGTCGGTTTTTCACCTGCCCGCCCCCTTTCGCTCCGGATGGAAAGTGTCCTTTCCACCGAGAGCATAGCACAGAGGTCCCGCTATGTCAAGTTAACTTTCCATTAAAATGGGATAAAATTACGCTTTCCCTCCCCTCCCGGCGCCCTGCCGCCCGCCGGGCCGCTCCGGCCGGATCAGGGGACGTTATCCTCTGGCATTGCCAGAGGATAGAAGGGCGCCCTTCTATCCTCTGGCAATG
>DVHW01000176.1 GCA_018711785.1 Candidatus Galloscillospira excrementavium | reverse complement strand
GGCCTGGCGCTGGATGTCGTTGAAATAGGCGGGCACGGTGATGACCGCGTCGGTGACCGGCTCTCCCAGGTAGGCCTCGGCGTCGTCCTTCAGCTTGCGGAGGATCATGGCGCTGATCTCCTGGGGGGTGTAGTCCTTCCCGTCGATGCGGAAGCGCCGGTCGGTGCCCATATACCGCTTCACCGAACGGATGGTCCGCTCCGGATTGCTGACCGCCTGCCGGTGGGCCACGCTCCCCACCAGCCGCTCCCCGTTGGGGGAGAAGGCCACCACGCTGGGGGTGGTGCGCCCGCCCTCGGCGTTGGGGATGATGACGGCCGCGCCGCCCTCCACCACCGAGACACAGCTGTTGGTCGTGCCCAGGTCAATTCCAATGGTCTTGCTCATGGCTTGTCGTTCCTTTCCGTGCAAGGTCAGAATGCCGCCCCGGTCAGCAGCAGAAGCGGCAGAGCAGATAGGCGGTGCAGGCCTATTATTTCTAATAATAAATTCTGCCTCAGATCCGCCGGAATTTGGTGAACAGTTCATAAACGGACTGTAAATATTTTGCCGCGGAGAGGGCTGACTTTTGTAGACTGCCATATTATGACACGGCTAAGAGAGGCCAGGCCAAAAGGAGTGTCATATTTCCGCTTGGTGTGGCCGCGGAGGAAACGGCCGGATGCAGTACACCACAAAAAGGAGGACATTCTCCGGAATGTCCTCCTTTTTCGATATTCGATAGCGGATCTTGTGCAGAGCACCTTATACCAGCGACTCCAGGCGGTCGAGCTGCTCCCGCAGGGCCGGGATGCGCCGGCCGGATGCATCGAAGCGCATGAGATGCCGCTCGGGCAGGTAGAGCACATTGGAGCTGCCCTCCTCGTCCCACAGACAGGGCGTCTTGACCCGCAGTTCTCCCAGCCTGGTGGAGTAGGAGTGGATGGTGCTGTCCCCCAGCTGCTCCCGGATACGGGCGGTGGCCGGCACCGCCAGGACCGGCTCCTCCGGCCGGGTCAGGCGGATGTGCTCCGGGCGGATGCCCCAGAAGCCGTCCTCCGCCGCGATCAGGTTGCTGGGGGGAGCCCCCAGGAAGCCCGCCACATAGGTGGAGCAGGGCTCCTGATAGATCTCCTGAGGTGTCCCCTGCTGGGCGATGTTCCCCTCCTGGAGCAGGACGATGTGGGTGCCCATGCTCATGGCCTCCACCTGGTCGTGGGTCACATAGAGGAAGGTGGCGCCCAGCTGGTGGTAGAGCTCTGTGATCTTTTCCCGCATCTGTCCCCGCAGCTTGGCGTCCAGGTTGGACAGGGGCTCATCCATCAGGTATACTCCGGGGCGCTTGACGATGGCCCGGGCCAGTGCTACCCGC
This sequence comes from Candidatus Galloscillospira excrementavium, assembly GCA_018711785.1. Lineage (GTDB taxonomy): Bacteria > Bacillota > Clostridia > Oscillospirales > Oscillospiraceae > Galloscillospira_A > Galloscillospira_A excrementavium. The sequence goes on along the minus strand of DVHW01000176.1, from coordinate 6,440 downwards.
TGCCGCTGGCCGCCGGACATCTCGGCCGGGCGCTTTTTTGCCTGGTCGGCCAGGTCGACCAGCTCCAGCGCCTGCTCCACCACGGCGGTCCTCTCGCCCTTGGGCATCTTCCGCAGCTTCAGGCCGTACTCTACGTTCTGGAATACCGTCATGTGGGGATACAGAGCGTAATTCTGGAACACCATGGCCAGGTCCCGGTCACAGGGCTCCGCACGGGTCACGTCCTGTCCGTTGATCAGCACCTGGCCGGAGGTGGGGCTCTCCAGGCCGGCCACGATGCGCAGCAGGGTGGATTTCCCGCAGCCGGAAGGCCCCAGCAGCACAGTGAATGACCCATCCCGGATGGTCAGGTCCAGTCCCTTGAGCACATGGGTGTCTTTCCCGAAATCCTTGACCAGATTCTTGACCATTACCTCGCTCATTGTGTCCGCCCCCTCAGCCGCTCCCGCAGGGTCTCCACTTCGGCCTGGGTGCGCCCGGCGGGACCCAGCAGGTAGGCCTCTGCGCTCCCATAGGTCTGGTGCAGGTGCTCCAGCGTGCGGCGCATCTCCTCCGGCCGGGACTGGAGCATATAGTCGGGGATCTGGATGCCGGCCTCCGCGGCCGCCCGTTTCTGCCAGGCGAAGAGCTCCTGCATGTAGGTCTCGGAGACACTGTAATCCGCCAGGATCTCCTCGTCAGGCACCCCGGCCAGCTCCAGCAGCAGCATGGCCACCACGCCGGTGCGGTCCTTGCCCGCCGAGCAGTGGAACAGGGCGGCATCCTCGCTCTGCCGGGCCAGGAGCTCCATCACCCGGCCCAGGTCGGCCGCCGAGTCGTCCAGCAAAGCGCAGTAGAGCTCCCCCATGGAGGCGGGCAGCGGCCCCTGGAAGCCGCTGGAGTTCATCTGGTCCAGCAGCGGCACATGAAAGTACTCGATGCCGCACGAGCCCGGGATGGCATCCGGCTGGCGCTGTGCCTCCTCCACGCCCCGCAGGTCCACCACCCGGCCCACGCCGTACTCATCCAGCGCATTCCAGTCCGCTCCGGTCAGGCTGTGCAGCCCGTCCGCCCGGAGAAATACGCCCTGCGCCGTGGTGCCGCCGTCTTTCAGGGAGTAGCCCCCCAGATCGCGCACATTCCGCGCCCCGGACAGGGGCAGCGGTGTGGAAACCGTGACTGTCCGCATTATTTGATACCCCATTTCATAAAGGAATTGACGATCCGTTTCTGCATGAACAGGTAGAGCACCAGGATCGGGATGCAGGAGATGGTGGTAGCCGCCATCAGCGAGCCCCAGGAGTTGGTGTCAGAACCCAGGAAGGACTTCAGTCCGATCTGGATCGGGGCGCTCTCCTGTCCATTGACCACCAGCATGGGCCACATATACTCGTTCCAGGAGTTGATGAACAGCAGGATGCCCAGGGAGGCGATGGTGGATTTCATGTTGGGCAGCACGATGCAGAACAGGGTCCGCAGCTCGCTGCGCCCCTCCAGACGGGCGGCGTCCAGCAGCGCCCGGGGGAAGGAGTTGAAGGACTGGTACATCGAAATGCAGGCAAAGGCCGAGGCGAGATAGGGCAGGATGATGGCCAGCGGATTTCCCTTCAGGCCCCAGGCATTCACCTGGACATAGTTCGGCACCATAATGGCCTGGAAGGGCACCAGCCAGGTGAGGGTCAACAGGCCGTAGACCACCTTTTTCCCCGGGAAGTCCCACCGGATGAGGGCGTAGGCGGTCAGCACCGAGGTGACCAGCTGGCAGGCCATCACCGAGAGGCTGACCACTACGGAGTTGCCCAGCATCCGAAACAGGGGGATCTCCTGCAGGGCATAGACATAGTTCTCCAGCGTAGGCCGCATGGGGATCAGGCTGGCGCTGTAGATCTCGCCCGCGTCCTTAAAGGAGGAGATCACCAGCCAGTAGAGCGGAAACACCGCGACAAAGGCCAGCAGGATCAGCAGCCCGTGCTTGACCACGCTGCTCCACACATGCTTTTTGCTCTGTATCATGCCGGTTCCCCCCTCAGTTGTCGTAAAAGGCCAGCTTCCGGTTCGCCCGCTGGAGCAGGAGGGCCAGGATGCCGAAGAAGACCATGAACATGGTGGCCGCCGCTGCGCACAGGCCCACATTCATATCGTTGAATGCGAATTTGTACATCAGATAGTAGATGTTGGTGGACATGCCGTAGGGGCCGCCCTGGGAGAGGACGTCGATGTAGGCGAAGGTCCACTGGCTGGAAAACAGGACGCTCATCATCACCAGCAGCATGATGGTGGGGGAGATCATGGGCAGCGTCACATCCCAGAACTGGCGGAAGGCCCCCGCCCCGTCCAGGCGGGCCGCCTCATAGTACTGCGTGTTCACCCCCGTCAGGGCGGCGGAGAACAGGATGGTGGAGAAGCCCAGCATCTTCCACCCGGAGATCAGGAGAATGATCACCCGGCACAGCTGGGGGTCGGTGAAAAAGGAGGCCCCCGCTTCCACAACGCCCAAAGCGGACAGCAGCCGGTTCAGCAGCCCCGTGCCGGGGGCGCACAGCCACTGGAAGATGGTGCTGGTGGCCACGGGCGCCATGATCATGGGGATGAAGTACAGTGCCCGGTAGACCCGGCGGGCCTTCTCATTCACATTCTGCGTGGCCACTGCCAGCAGCAGCGGGATGATGACCGCAAAGGGCAGCATCCCGACCGTATAAAAGAGCGTGTTGAGCACTGCGGGCAGAAAATCCTTGTTGGTCAACAGCCGGGCGAAGTTGGACAGGCCCACGAACTGGGGCTCTGTGCCCGGCACCATCGTCCAGCGGCAGAGGGCCAGGCTGAGGGTCTGCACCAGGGGCTTATAGACCCAGAACAGGATCAGCGCCAGAGCGGGCAGGAGGAAGAGATAGGGCTTGAGCTTCCGCCCCAGCCGCATCCCCTGCCGCGGCTGGGCAGAGGCCCGCGGCAGGGAGGGGGAAACGGCGGTCTTGGGTGGCTGCAATGTAATGGCTTTCATGCGTGCCCTCCGCCTTACTGCCCGATCAGGGCATTGATCTGGTCCTGGGCCTCCTGGAGGGTCTCCAGGATATCGGCGTCCGTGGTGATGGCCTTGGTCACGGCGTCGCAGAAGATGGTGTTGATCTCATTGGCCTCGTTGCCCGGCCAGATGGTGGAGGGGTGGATCTTTTCCAGCTGGGTCATGTTCACCCGCAGCAGCGGATTGGCGTCCGCATAGTCCTTCAGGTAGGCCGGGTCGTCCACGATGTCCGACCGCAGGGGCAGGTAGCCGATGCCGGTGGTGATCATGGTATAGCTCTCGGCGCTGGTGGCGTACTGGATGAACTCCCAGCAGGCCGCCGCCTCGTCGTCGCTGGAGGCGCGCACCGCCAGGCAGGAGCCGGAGTTGGTGGGAGCGGTCTCCTTGTCGCCGAAGGCGGGCTCCGCCGCGCCGGTCAGCTCCCAGCCGGCCGCATCCGCCGCCTGCTGGATGGAGGACTGGACCGCCGTGCTGGAGAGGTACATGGCGGCGTTCTCGGTGAAGAACTGCTGGGCAGCCTCGGTCTCGGTGCCGGGGGCGCAGAGGCCCTCAGCATAGAGCTGCTTCCAGGCCGTGAAGGCCTCCACGGTCTCCTCCGAGGCAAAGGTGGCCTCGGTCCGGTCCTCAGAGAGCATGGTTCCGCTGTTGCTGAAGATCAGGCTCTCGGTGATCCAGCTGTTGGTGGCAGTGGCGGGCAGGCACAGGCCGTATTTGCCCGTGGCCTCCTTGATGGTGCGGCACACGGTCAGCATCTCGTCCCAGGTCTTGGGTGCGTCGGTCTCCGGGTCCAGGCCCGCCTCGCGGAACAGGTCCGCGTTGATGTACATCACCGGGGTGCTGAAGGTGAACGCGATGCCATAGGTCTTGCCGTCGATCACACCCAGCTGGCGGGCGCCGCCGTCAATGCCGGCAAAGTGCTCCTCCATCTCGTCGGCGGGAAAGATGTCCTCATAGGCCTGGATGCCCAGATTCAGGCGGCTGGAATCCAGGGTTGGGAAGGTGTGCTGGATAATGTTCACCTGGTTGCCCGCCTGGATGTCGGCCTTGGTCTTGGTCAGGTTTCCGGTCACCTCGTCAGCCACGCCCTCCACGATGATGCCCTTCTCCTTGCCCACCGTTTCATTGAAGCCGTCGATGATGGCCTGCATGGTCTCCGCCTGGCTGGGGTTGGACAGGTTGTAGGAGTAAAAAGTGATGGTGATGGGGTCGTTCGGGTCCAGGGTGCCGTTGGCCGCATTGGGCAGGCCGCTGCCCCCGGCGCTGGCGCCGGCGCCAGCCGTGTTCGTACATCCGGCCAGCAGGCCGAGGCCCAGAGTCAACGCGCCCAGAAGGGCTGCCATTCGCTTTTTCATGGTGTTCTCCTCCCGATTCCTCATTCTCCCCGCTTGACCGCGCGCATGAGCTCCAGAATATTGATCTCAAACGCCGTCCGCTCCACGGGGTTCAGCAGCTTGTTGCGTACCGTCAATCCGTTCTCTCCCAGGGTGCAAAGGTTGTAGCTGGCCTTGTCTGTAAAGCCCATGGTGCTGCCGGTGTAGCTGCATCCGAAGGCGGTGGAGTCCCCGGTGACCTGGGGCACGCCCTCCAGGAAGCGCACGTCGTTCTCATGGGTATGGCCGCAGAAGACGGCCCGCACATCGCTCTGTTTCAGCAGCGTACGGAACCGCTCGTCCACCTCCATGGCCAGCTCCTTTACGTCCCAAACGACCGGGTGGTGGAACACCAGGATCGTGCCCTGCGGAGCCGGCTCCCGCAGGACCTCCTCCAGCCACTCATACTCCTCCGGAGCAAAGGAGCCGAACACCTCGCCGCCGCAGGCCGAGTCCAGAGAGAGGATGCGCAGGCCGCGGATGGTCTGCTGGGCATAGTAGGGCCGCTCGCTGCTCTCGCCGTGGCAGCCCTCCCAAAAGGGCCCTTTGCGGTCGTGGTTGCCCAGACACAGGATGGCAGGGGTATCCTTCAGGTGCTCTTTTACGATCTTCTGGAACAGGCGGTAGTCCTCCGCGCTGCCCTCATGGACCAGGTCTCCGCAGAACAGCACGAAGTCCAGGTTCTGCTTGGCCAGGGTGTCCAGCGCCGCAGACAGAGATGCCGTGGTGTCGGGCAGCTTGTCAAACACCGGGCCCATCATGACCGCCTCGCCGTTGTTCATTCCTACATGGGTGTCGCACAGCTGTGCAAACCGAATGGGTTCCATGCGCGTGTTCCTCCTCATTTTCTGCTTCTGCGCCGCGGGGGCGCTGCGCCCTCCGCACAGATAGCATAACAGCGCATTCATGCCGGCTTCTATCATGGTTTGGTAAATAAATCGCAAAAATTATACATGGTGTTCAAATTGAGATTTTACGTAGATTTGAAACACGTGGAGCAAGATCCATGGTATACTGTCCCTGCTCAGCCAGATGTCCTCGTCCGGAGGCGAGGACGGAATGGCGTTAAAATTTACCGTTCAGGGGGGACCAGCATGGCGCCGAAAGAACCGCACAAATACGTCCGGCACAGCGAAAGCCAGCGCTCTCTCATTTTGGCCCGGGCCGAGGAGCTGTTCATCCAGCGCGGCGTGGAGCACGTCACCATGTCTGATCTGGCGGCGGCCGCCGGCATGACCCGCGCCACCCTGTACCGCTACTATGAAAATAAGGAGCGGGTGCTCTGGGCCATCTACAACCAGCAGATCGACGTTTTTTACAGGACCTTCCTTCCCCAGCTGGAGAGCCAGGCCGGAACCACCTATGAGAGGCTGGCCTTTTATCTCCATCTGCTCCTCGACCTCTATCGGAAGGACCCGGATTCCTTCCGGTTTTGGGACGTCTTTTTTCAGACCTATCAGGAGGCCACCACCCAGCCGGGGCAAAAGGTCTACCGCGACCTCCACGGGGACGGCTTTGGCACCGGCGACGTGGTCCGGCTCCTGACCCGTAACTTTCACGACGGGAGCGTAAAGCCGGAGCTGGACCCGGTCCCCACGGTGGTCTCCCTCATCTATGGGGCCCTTATTCTCCTGCTCTACCTGCCCAAGTGCTCGGACAGCCTCTCCATCAAGTATGGCCTCTCCGGCTGGCAGCTGCTGGAGTTCCACCTGGAGGCCCTTCTGTCCTCTGTCCGCGCGGACACGCCAAGAAGGTAGAACCCCAGCAGCAGTTCCTTCCATGCTCTATCTTTAAGACAAAGAGGCATCCCCATAGGGGATGCCTCAGTCTGTCGAAAAAGGCCAGCAAATGCTGGGCTATTTCGTTTATACGAGGTAAAATAGAGGAGGTGGTGAGAGGGATGCTGGAACGAGGGAAGATGGACCGTAATGTGATTGAGTTGGTAGGAATCGAGAGTCTGGTACCAGCGGAGCATTTGCTACGGAAAATAGACAAGGCGGTAGATTTCAAACATCTATATGAAATGGTGGAACCATTGTACAGTGAAGACAATAGCAGACCGAGTATAGATC
>DVHW01000020.1 GCA_018711785.1 Candidatus Galloscillospira excrementavium | reverse complement strand
AGGGCGAAGTCGATGGTGGCCTCCAGAAAGCCCCTCAGATTGCCGGTGTCGTACCGCCGGCCCTCAAAGTCCACCGCCACCATATTGGAGACGCGGCACAGCTCCTGGAGCCCGTCGGTGAGCTGGATCTCCCCCCCGTAGCCGGGCTTGAGGCCCTCCAGGATGTCGAAGATATCGGGCGTGAGCACATACCGGCCCAGAATGGCATAATTGGAGAGCATCTGTTCCGGCGTGGGTTTCTCGTTCATGTCGGACACGGAGAAGATCCGCTCCTCCAGGGGGGAGACCTTCACAGAGGAGTACTTACTGATGGCCTCGGTGGCCACGGCCTGCACCCCCACGGCGGAGGCGCTGTACTTCTCCGCCGCGTCCATGAGTTGGCGGATGACCGGCCTGCGGGCGCGCATGATGTCGTCCCCCAGCAGCACGGCGAAGGGCTCGTCCCCCACAAAGCGCCTCGCCCGGTAGATGGCGTGGCCCAGGCCCTTGGTCTCCTTCTGGCGCACGTAGAAGATGTTGGCCAGGTCGGCGGCCCGGCGGACCTCGGAGAGCTCCTTGTCCTTGCCCGCCTGGTTGAGCCGGGTCTCCAGCTCGGGGTAGTAGTCGAAGTAGTCGTCCATGGCGGACTTGGCCCGGTTGGTGACGATGAGGATGTCCTCGATGCCGGCGTCCACCGCCTCCTCGATGATGTACTGGATGACCGGCTTGTCCACCAGGGGGAGCATCTCCTTGGGGACGGTCTTGGTGGCGGGCAGCATCCGGGTACCCAGCCCGGCAGCGGGGATGACGGCCTTGCGTACCTTCATAGCAAAAAACCTCCAACTGTTTTCGATGGCGCGGCCCGCCCGGCCCCCTCAGGAGAGGCGGGCGGCGGGGATCATGGGCCGGAAATACTTGACCTTAGGCAGGGCGCGGAGCAGCACGGTGCCCAGCACGTAGCAGGCCACGGCTTCACCCACCACAAAGGTCCACAGGTTCAGGCCGTAGGCAGCCCAGAAGGCGCCGTTGACCGCCCCGGTGGTGGCCCAGGCCCACATGGGGGGCAACAGCAGGGCGTTCATCACGATGGGGGGCAGGCCGGCCAGATACCACCGGGGCATCTTCATGGTGAGGAAGGCGGCCACGGCGGTGGCCAGGGTGCCCACGACCATGTCGATGGGGCCGTAGGGGGAGAGGATGTTGGTCAGCAGGCAGCCCAGGGTCACCCCCGGCGCGGCGGCGGGGAAGAGGAAGGGGAGCACGGTGAGGGCCTCCCCCAGCCGGACCTGGACCGGGCCGAAGGTGAGGCTGAAAATGTCGCCGAAATAGCACAGCACGAAGTAGATCGCCGCCACTACGGCGGCCAGGGTCAGGTCTCGGGTCGAAATTTTGCGCATAGAAACAATACCTCCACTTTTTGTTTAGAGTGCGGGCGCACCGCACAGCGGCGAGAGTCCCTTCCCCGGGGCAGTACGCCCGCGCCCCGGACGGCATGCTTCTCGCCGTTTGGACTGGGTTGGAGGCCAGTCGGGGGTATTGTAACACAAAGACAGAAAATATGGAAGCCCCCCAAGTCGGACAAGTGCTCGCACTTGTCCGAAAAAGGTTGCGGCCCGCTACAGCGCACAGGCGGCTCCGCGTGAGAGAGCCGCCTGCACGTTTGCGGGCCGAGAAGAGTTTTTCCCGAGGCGCATGTCCCCGGGAAAAACGGATTTCACTTTTTTCGCGGCGTGTGCGCCGCGAACTCTGCGAGACTTTTGGTGCGGGGAGTCACGCCATCTGCTTCCACAGGCAGTAGACCACGTCGGAGCGGGGGCAGCTGCCCCCGGCGGAGAAGGCGAGGCCGTCGGTCAGGCCGTTCGTCTCGGCCCAGGAGAGGGCCTTGGCCGACCAGTCGGCCCCAGAGGCGTCGGCCCCGGCGGCCCGGCAGAGCATGGCCAAAATCTGCTCATAGGAGAGATTCCCATCAAGGGAGAACTGGCCGTTCCCCACGCCGCCGACGATGCCCTGCTCCGCCGCCCACAGGACGGCCTTGTAGTAGTACTGGCCGGAGTCGGTCACGTCGGTGAAGGGGGAGGCCGTCGAGGCCGGCTCGGGTTCCCCGGCGGCGCGCCAGAGGAAGGTCACCGCCTGGGCCCGGGTGACGGTGGCGCTGGGGGAGAAGGTGGTGGGGGTGGTGCCGCCGGTGATCTCCCGGTCCTTGGCCCAGGCCACGGCGTCGGCGTAGTAGTCGCTCACGTAGACGTCGGTGAAGCCGGCCACGGTGGTGGTCAGGCCCATATCGCCCGCATTGGCGGCCAGATCGGTGGTGACAACGTCGGAGTAGGAGACGGTCTCGTACTCATAGACGTTGGTGTAGGAGGGCATTCCCTCCAGGTAGCCCTCCACCCGCTTCTTGCCCTCCCAGCGGGCACAGCGGAAGGCGTCCGCCTTCTCGTCCACGTCCACCTCGAAATACTCCCCGACGGGGATGACCACCGAGTTGTCGACCCCCATGACGCCCTGCCGGTGCAGAAGGTCTCCCTCCCAGTTGCGGATGTTGTAGTAGATGTCGTCCGCAGTCCAATAGTAGTAGGACTCGTCGGTGAACTGCTCCACCACGAAGGTGTCCTTGTACTTGCAGAGGATGTCGGAGTAGGCGAAGTCCAGGTAGGGAATGCCGTGCTCGTCAATGACGCCGTAGTGGCCGTGGATGGGCTCGGGGCCGTTGCCGATGTCCGCCAGGGTGCCGGCGTCTATGGAGGCTTTGAAATAGCCGTCCCCCAGGGACTCCAGGCCGTTGAAGAACATGGGGGTGAGCTCGTTGCCGGCGTTGTCGCAGATGGCCCACAGGCCACCCGCCTCCCCACGCACCCGGAGGTGGGTCTCGTCCAGCTTGTAGAGCTCGGCGTACTTGGGCACGATGAGCTGATGGCCGGCAACATCGTAGACGCCCCACCTGCCGGTGTCCGCCGAGCGCACCTTGAGCAGGGTATCGCTCAAAGCGTCGATCTCTGAGAACTGGGGCTCCAGAATCACCTGTCCAGCGCTGGTCACAAGGCCCCAAAGGGAATCCTTTTGCACAAGAAAATAGCCGTCGACGTAGAACGATTTGCCGGAGAACGAGCCATCCACACGCCAAATGTTGTCATAGACAAAGGGAAGGATGACGTTTTCCTCCAAGTCCATGAGCCCGTAGCAGCGCTCCGAGCCGATTCTCTTTGCGGCGATCAAAATGTCGTTGACCATGGCCAGATCGATGTAGGTGTCGGCGGGAATGAGAATATTCCCCTCTCCGTCCTTGAGACCGTAGTAGATCTCAAAGGGTCCGTTCTCGTACTCGATGTAGAGGTAGGAAAATATCTCATAGTCATCGGTCTCCGCAGCCGCCGCCGGC
>DVHW01000175.1 GCA_018711785.1 Candidatus Galloscillospira excrementavium | reverse complement strand
AGTCCACCGGGCGTGGATTGGGGGGCTCTGGGCGGTCCAGCACCCCGGCCGCCGCGTCCAGCAGGGCCTCCAGGCCCTCCCCCCGGCCCGCCGCCGTCCCCACCACGGGGACGCCCAGCCGCGCCGACAGCGCCTCCAGGTCCACCCGGACGCCCCGCTTGGCGGCCTCGTCCATCAGGTTGACGCACACCACGGTCCGGGGGATGAGCTCCATGGTCTGGAGGGCCAGGTTCAGCCCCCGCTCCAGGCAGGCGGCGTCGCACACCACCACCGCCCCGTCCGCGCCGCCGAAGCAGAGGAAGTCCCGGGCCAGCTCCTCCTCCGCCGAGTGGGCCAGGAGGGAGTAGGTGCCCGGCAGGTCCACCAGCACATACTTCTGCCCGCCGTGGACGCACCGGCCCTGGGCGCAGCCCACCGTCTTGCCGGGCCAGTTGCCGGTGTGCTGGTGGAGTCCGGTGAGGGCGTTGAACACCGTGGACTTCCCCACATTGGGGTTGCCCGCCAGGGCGATGACCCTCTCCCCCGGCTCCCGCCGGACGGCGGCCGCCTCCCGGTCCGCCCCGCCGGCGCCTGTGGATGTCCTCATCCGTCCCATGGCGTCACACGCCTTCCCGCGCCGGGCGCGGGCCACAGACGGCCTCCGGACAGGCGGCCCGCTCCAGGGCCACCCCCGCCGCGTCCCGCCGCCGCAGGGCGATGACCGTCCCCCGGACGAGATAGGCCGACGGGTCCCCCGCCGGGCTGCGGGCCACGCAGGTCACCGGCGTGCCGGGGATGAGGCCCAGGTCCAGCAGGCGGCGGCGCATGGCCCCCTCGGCCTCCACCGAGGCTACCCGGCCGCCCTGGCCCAGGTCCAGCCCGGCCAGGGAAGATAACTGCTCCATTGAAAAAGCTCCTTCCTCCATTGGGTTGAGGAAACTTTGTTTCCGCGCTCTATCCTATTGGCCGGCCGGGCGCCGGGTGACTGGGCCGGAGGCGGCGCGGTCCGGCCGCCGCCCGCTTTTCCGCCGTTTTTCCCCGCAGCGCGCCTTTCTCCCCCGGGAAGGGCGCAAACATTTTTTCTTCTACCGCCGTCCCCGCCCGCCCGGGCATACCCGCCCCCGCTCCCCTCATAGACTGGTGGGGAGAGGGGGCGGCGGCATGGAGCGGGGCTTCTACACCCAGAAGGGCTACCAGCGGAAAAACCACCCGGCGGTCACCGGGGCCATGGAGGACTACCTGGAGATGATCTGCCGCCAGGCCCGGACGGAGGGGGTGGTGCGCATGGGCGCCCTGGCCGCCGGGCTCAACGTCCGGCCCTCGTCGGCCTCCAAGATGGTCCAGCAGCTGCGGGAGCTGGGGCTGGTGGAGTTTGAGCGGTACGGCCTCATCCGCCCCTCCGCCGAGGGTCGGCGGCTGGGGGACTTCCTGCTCCACCGGCACGAGGTGCTCCACCGCTTCTTCTGCCTGGTCAACGGCACCGCGGACGAGCTGGAGCTGGTGGAACAGGTGGAGCACTACCTGGACGAGGCCACGGTGGGCAACCTGGAGCGCCTGCTCCCCCTGCTGGAGGGTCGGGATGAGACACCGCCATCGCCCTAGGCCCCGCCCCGGCCTCCGGTGCCCCCTCCGCCCCCTGCTCTCCCTGCTCCTCCTGGCGCTGGGGATTCTCTGGGCCCTGCGTCCCCCCGCCCCGGCGGAGCCCGCCCCGGAGGCGGATGTGCGCGCCCAGGTGGCCGCCGCCCTCCCGGCGGATCTGTCCCCCCTGCGGCGGGAGGTGGTCCTCTCCGCCTGCGGCCTGGTGGGGCGGGTGGGGTACTTCTGGGGCGGCAAGTCGGTCTGTCCGGGCTGGGACCCCCGCTGGGGGGTGCCGGCGGTGGTGGTCTCCCCGGGCAGCGGGACCACCGGCACCATCCGCCCCTTCGGCCTGGACTGCTCCGGCCTGGTGACCTGGGCGGCGGTATCCGCCGTGGGGCTGGAGAGCGCGGTGTCCATCATCGGCAACGGGGTCCGCGCCCAGTTTGACCAGTGCGCCGAGGTGGACTGGGCCGATGCCCGGCCCGGGGACCTGGCCTTCTTCCCCGATTTGAGCCACGTGGGCATCGTGGCGGGCCGGGGCGGGGACGGGGCGGTGTGGGTGGTCCACTGCTCCATGAGCCGGGGGGGCGTGGTCTTTACCGCCGACGCCGCCGAAGCCGGCTTTACCCTGGCGGGCCGGCCGGCCTTTTACGGCGTCTACGGGGACGAGGCAGCCCGCTCCCTGTCTTTTACAGTTTGTTCACGGGTTTTTCCCTCCGCGTTCACAGGTCTTTCAGGATAATTTCAGCTTTCTCTGGTATCCTTTTTCCAGACCATTTCAGCGCCGCGCTCCGGGTTCTCCCGGAGCACGGCGCCGTCTGGAAAGGAAGGATTTCTGTGCGGAAGCATCTCATTCCCCTCTGTCTGTCCCTGTGCCTGCTCCTCTGCGCCGCCTGCGCGGACCAGGACGGCGGGGCATCTGCCACCCCCACACCCACACCGGCGGCGGACGCCGGCGAGGTGGCCGTGGTCCTCTCGGACAACGGCGTCACCGTGGACGGCGAGACCGCCTCCACCGACGCCGCCAGCGCCGTCTATGTGGGCGCGGACATCGTCTACTACGAGTCGGGCCACGACGAGACCTACGGCGAGGGCACCGAGGCCGACGAGCACGACCCGGAGGAGGCGGCGGCCCACACCGTGGTCACCATCACCCAGCCGGGGACCTACCGGGTGTCCGGCACCCTCTCCCAGGGCCAGCTGGCCATCGACCTGGGGGAGGAGGCGGAGGCCGACCCGGAGGCCGTGGTCACCCTCATCCTGGACAGGGTGGACATCACCTGCACCGTGGCCCCGGCGGTCATCTTCTACAACGTCTATGAGTGTGGCAGCTCGGACACCGAGACCGCCTCCCCCACCGTGGATACCTCCGCCGCCGGGGCCAACGTGGTCCTGGCCGACGGCTCGGTGAACACCGTCCAGGGCTCCTATGTGGCCCGCATCTATGAGGAGGGCACCACCGACAAGCTCCACAAGTACGACGGGGCCTTCTACTCCAAGATGTCCATGAACATCGGCGGCGAGGCGGAGGGCACCGGCGAGCTCCACATCACCGCCGACAACGAGGGCCTGGACAGCGAGCTCCACCTGACCATCAACGGCGGGAAAATCTCCATCGAGGCCCAGAACGACGGCATCAACACCAATGAGGACGGGGTCTCGGTGACCACCCTCAACGGCGGCTCCCTCTACATCAGCGCCGGCCTGGGCGCGGAGGGGGACGGCATCGACTCCAACGGCTACCTGGTCATCAACGGCGGCAAGCTGGTGTCCATCGCCAACGGCCAGGTGGGCGAGGGCGGCATCGACTCCGACAGCGGCATCTACCTCAACGGCGGCGAGGTCCTGGCCCTGGGCAGCCGCAACGACGAGGCCAGCACCGAATCCCAGCAGCTCTACCTGCAGCTCTCCTTCGCCGCCACCCAGCCCGCGGGCGCCGTCCTGTCCATCCAGGACCCGGATGGAAACGAGCTGCTCTCCTACACCGCGGAGCGGGAGTTCTCCTCGGTCACCTACTCCTCCCCCTCTCTGGCCCAGGACACGGCCTACTCCCTGTGGATCGACGGTGTGCAGCAGCAGTACACCGGCAACAGCTTCGGCATGGGCGGCGGCACGATGGGCGGCGGGCAGCCCGGGGCGGACGGCCAGGCCCCGGGGGGACTTTGACCCGGAAAATCTCCCTGAGGGAGTGGAGCCCGGCCAGCGCCCCGACGGCGAGGGCGAGCCTCCGGAGGGAAGCGCGCCCCCGGACGGCGGAGAAGCCCCGGAGTGCCCCCAGGGCGGCGGACAGCCCGGCGGCAGCGGCGGTGAGGGCGGCGGCACCGCGGCAGAGCCCTCCACCGAGTTTACCCTGACCGACACGGTCCGCAGCTTCTCCGGCATCTCCGACGCCGGGGAGGAGAGCAGCGGGGAGACCGGTCTCAGCGAGACCAGCTCCGGCAGCCTGACCCAGGCGTTCTGAACGAAAAAAGGCGGGGACAGCACCGGCTGTCCCCGCCTCACTCGTTTACGTCCAGTATGACGATCTCCAGTTTCCGCTTCATGGCGTACTGGAGGGTGTACATGGTCCCCCCCAGGGTCCCATCGTACACCGCAATGAGCATGGCCGAGCGGTCCACCATGTACCGGTTGCGCCGGAGCATGCACCCCCGGTCGTAGTGGCGCTGGACCATGGTCTCGTAGTCGCACTGCTCCACCAGGCGGAAGTACCGCTCCCGGTCGGCTTCCGGCCAGCGGGCGGCCTGCTCCTCGCAGGGGATGGCGGCCTCCACCGTCACGCCGGGCCGGCGGGCGCGGAGGGCCAGGGCGGCCTCGCAGAAGTAGAAGTCCGCCCCCTGGGCCATGCCGCAGATGAAGTGGCGCATCCCCTTCTCCCAGGCCTCCTCCACCGCCCGGTCCAGCCGGGCCTTCAGCGCCAGACAGCGCGGGTCCCGCTCGTCGTACCCCCAGGGCAGCTTTTCCGGCCGGTGGCCGGTGAAACAGCAGGTGTGTTCTCGGTCCATAGGCCACCCCCCTCGTTCTCGCTCTCCATTCTAGTATATCCAGGAGGGGAAGTCAACCGCAATCGAACATAGTTTCGAAGTTCCCTCCCCGCAAAAATTTTTGGGCCCGGGGCTTGCATTTTTCTCTCTCCGCGCTATAATAGGAGCAGGACAACTGAATGAAATGTCTTCAGGGCAGGGTGAAAATCCCGATCGGCGGTACAGTCCGCGACCTACGGAAAACGTAGCTGACCCGGTGC
>DVHW01000174.1 GCA_018711785.1 Candidatus Galloscillospira excrementavium | reverse complement strand
GCCGCGCCGGCTGCTGTGACATTTTGGCGGAGCGTGAGCTCAATGCCGCCCGCTCCATCTACCCCGGGACCGGCGCCAGCCCGTCGAGGATGTCGGTTCGGCCGGCATTTCCCCGTCCTTCGTTTCCTCACTCCGGCGGGGGGCATCCAGCCAGAGCAGGCGGACAGAGGGCCGCTCCCGGACCTCCCGGCTCAGGTGCAGACGGAGAAAGACCGCGGCAGTGCACAGCGCGAAGCCCAGAATCACTCCGGACGGGCAGCGGAGGACCGCCGTTCCGGCCAGCGTGCAGAGATAGACGACCGCGGTGCGGCAGGAGTTGGGGCGGATGCGCAGCACCAGGGAGAAGAACAAAAAGAACAGGGCCAGCAGAGCAAAGGGCACGCCGGTGGCGGGCCGCAGCCCCAGCAGGCAGCCGAAGGTGACCGCGATGCCCTTTCCGCCATGGAACCGGAACAGGATGGGGAAGGCGTGGCCCCACACCGGGGCGGCCAGCACCAGGGCGGACAGCAGCGGAGCGGCTTGAAAATTGCCGCCCGCCCGCAGGTACAGGTACACAGGGAGAAACCCCTTGGCCACATCCCCCAGCAGGGTGATGAGCCCGCAGAGGAAGCCGCCGTACTGGAAGGCATTGGCCGTACCCGGATTGCCGTCCGGGCTGTCCCGGAGGACGGCGGGACGGTTCAGCAGAGCGGCCGAGAGCCGGGCGAAGAGCACACTGCCGGCCGCGTAGCCCCCCAGGATGTACATGAGAAATTTTCGCATAGTTCCTCCACTCTCTTTTCCTCGCTCCTAGGATACACTCTTTTTTCCCTGGCAGCAAGACCCAAACAGGCCCCCGGAGATTGGTCTCCGGGGGCCTGTTTCAGCTGAGATGGCTATTTGGTGCGGGGGGAACTGCTGGGAGGGGCGCTGTGGCACCCGCGGCAGGCGCCGCAGTTGCCGGTGCAGTGCCCGCCCTGCTTGTGGGTTTTCCACAGGGAGCGGGCGGCCAGGAACACGACGGCCGCCAGTACCGCCAGCACGAGAATGGTCCCGAGAATGCCGGGCATGGGGAGACCTCCTTTCTGTCAGAGAAACCGAATTACTTCACGGAGGCCGCCGCCGCGGAGACCGAGGAGATGCGGCGCTGCTCCCCCTCGGGCCGGTAGCCCCTGCGGAACAGCAGGAAGATCAGGGCGGCCAGGGCGGCGACGGCCACCACGGTGAACACATTGAAGCCGATCTCGCCGGTGATGAGCCCGCCGATCTGGTAGACGATCAGGGAGATGACATAGGCGAAGCCGCACATATAGCCGATGGCGCCCAGGGTCCACTTGGCGTTGTTCATCTCCCGCTTGATGGCGCCCATGGCGGCGAAGCAGGGGGCGCACAGCAGGTTGAAGATCATGAAGGAGTAGGCGCTCACCGCGGTAAAGGCGGCGCCGATGGCCACCGTCAGGTTGCCAGGGTAGAACACGCCCATGGTAGAGACCACCTCCTCCTTGGCGATGAGGCCGGTGATGGTGGCCACGGTGGCCTGCCAGTTGCCAAAGCCCAGGGGGATGAAGATCCAGGCAATGGCGTTGCCCACCACGGCCAGCAGGGAGTCGTTGTTGTCCTCCACCATGCCAAAGCCGCCCTCCGTGAAGCCGAAGCCCTGGAGGAACCAGAGGACAATGGTGGAGAGGAGAATGACGGTGCCGGCCCGCTTGATGAAGGACCAGCCCCGCTCCCACATGGAGCGCAGCACGTTGCCAGCCGAGGGGGCGTGGTAGGCGGGCAGCTCCATGACAAAGGGGGCGGGCTCGCCGGCAAAGGCCTTGAACTTCTTGAGGATGATGCCCGAGACGATCACCGCCGCCACGCCGATGAAGTAGGCGGAGGTGGCCACCAAGGCCGAGCCGCCGAAGAGGGCCCCGGCGAACAGGCCGATAATGGGCATCTTGGCGCCGCAGGGGATGAAGCCGGTGGTCATAATGGTCATCTTCCGGTCCCGGTCCTGCTCAATGGTCCGGGAGGCCATGATGCCGGGCACGCCGCAGCCGGTGGCCACCAGCATGGGGATGAAGCTCTTGCCGCTCAGGCCGAAGCGGCGGAAGATCCGGTCCATGATGAAGGCGATGCGGGCCATGTAGCCGATGTCCTCCAGGATGGCCAGCAGGATAAAGAGCACCAACATCTGGGGCACAAAGCCCAGCACGGCACCCACGCCGCCCACGATGCCGTCCAAGATCAGGGACTGGAGGACGTCGTTGCAGCCGATGGCGGTGAGGCCGTTCTCAATGAGCACCGGCAGGCCGGGCACCCACACGCCGTACTCGGTGGGGTCGGGCTCGGGAACCGCGAGGGCCGCCTGATAGGTCTCCTCGTTGACCGTCAGGACGGCGGTCTCGCCGGCCTCGTCGTCGTAGAGGTAGGCCTCGCTCTCGCCGCTCTCATAGGCCTCGATGACGGCGCTGGCCTCCTCAAAGGCGCCGGAGTCGGCGTCCCAGGCGTCGGTGTCGGCGGTGAAGGGGAGGAACCAGCCGTCGCCGAAGAGCCCGTCGTTGGCCCAGTCGGTGAGGTGGGTGCCGATGGAGATGGTCCAGGGGCCCATGGCGATGGAGTAGACCAGCACCATGACCACGGCGAAGATGGGCAGGGCGGCGATGCGGTTGGTGACCACCCGGTCGATCTTGTCGGAGAGGGAGAGGCTGCCCTTGGGGGCCTTCTTCTTCACCGCCCGGCCCACCACACCGCTGATGTAGGCGTAACGCTGGTTGGTGATGATGCTCTCGGCGTCGTCGTCCAGCTCGGCCTCGCAGTCGGCGATGTGCTGCTCCAGGTGGGCGGAGAGGCTCTCGTCCAGCTTCAGGTCCTCCAGCACCTTCTCGTCCCGCTCGAAGAGCTTGATGGCGTACCAGCGCAGGTAGCGGTCCTCCACCCTGCCCTCGATGGACTCCTCAATGTGGGCGATGGCGTGCTCCACGCTGCCGGTGAACACGTGGGGCAGCTCGGCGTGGGTGTGGCTCTGGGCCACGGCGATGGCCCGCTCGGCGGCGGCCACGGCGCCCTCGCCCTTGAGGGCGGACATCTCCACCACCTCGCAGCCCAGGGCGCTGCTCAGCTTCTTCAGGTCGATCTGGTCGCCGTTTTTCCGCACCAGGTCGATCATGTTGATGGCCACCACCACCGGGATGCCCAGCTCGATGAGCTGGGTGGTCAGGTAGAGGTTGCGCTCGATGTTGGTGCCGTCCACGATGTTGAGGATGGCGTCGGGCTGCTCCTTCACCAGGTAGTTCCGGGCCACCACCTCCTCCAGGGTGTAGGGGGAGAGGGAGTAGATGCCGGGCAGGTCCTGGATGACCACGTCCTTGTGGCCCTTCAGCCTGCCCTCCTTCTTCTCCACCGTGACGCCGGGCCAGTTGCCCACGTACTGGTTGGAGCCGGTCAGGGC
>DVHW01000019.1 GCA_018711785.1 Candidatus Galloscillospira excrementavium | reverse complement strand
TAGACTTCAAGCACTTCAAACACGCCTTCCGTCAGAGTTCCGGTCTTATCGAAAACAAAGGTGTCCGCCTTAGCCAGCATTTCAAGATAATTTCCGCCCTTCTGTCACTTCGGCACCTTCCAGCGCACGGCAATGGTGAACCGCCCCTCCCGGAGGAAGGCGGAGACCTGGTGCCCCATCTGGCCCACCAGGGCCTTGACGATGGCCAGCCCCAGGCCGGTGTTGCGGCCGGTCCGGTTCTTGTTCGAGGTGAAAAACCGCTCGAACACGTGCTCCGCGTCCTCCTGGGTCAGTCCCCCGGCGTCATTGGTGAAGGAGCTGACCACGCTGTCCCGCTCCCGGTAGAGCCGGATCTCCAGCCGCCCGCTGCCGTGGTCCATGGCGTTGCGGATCAGGTTGGTGAACACCCGCAGCACCCCGCCGCTGTCCCCCCACACCGCCGGCAGGCCCTCCTGGAGCTCCACCGACACCTCGAAGCCCGCCTGCTCCAGGTCGCCGTAAAAGGCGGCCAGCAGGGAGCTGAGGACGCTGTATAAGTCCACCTGCTCCCGCTTCAGGGGGTACTCTCCCCCCTCCAGCCGGGACAGGTCGTAAAAGCTGGTGATCAGGCTCTGGAGGGCCCGGGCCCGCCCCTCGATGATGGTCAGGTACTCCCCCCGCTCCTGGGCCGTCAGGGTGTCCCCCTCCAGCAGCTGGAGGTAGCCCAGGATGGAGGTCAGGGGGGTGCGCAGGTCGTGGGACACATTGGCGATCTGCCGCCGCAACTCCCGCTCCCGCTCCTGATAGCGGGCCTCGTCGGCCTGGCGCAGCTCCAGCAGACGGTTGACCTGTCCCAGCAGGTCCTCCGCCGCCGCGTTGGGCGCGGCCATCAAAATCCGGGCCGTGCTGCCGCTGCGGGCCTGCTCCTCCAGCTGCCGGGCCGCCCGGCGCAGGGAACGCTCCACCGCGTAGACCCGCAGGCCCAGCCCCAGGCACACCAGGGCCAGGACCACCGCCGCCAGAAGGATGGCTTCCATGTCTCTCCCCCCTCTCTCACCGGATGTCTCTGCGCCGGAACACGGCCACGCCCAGGGCCGACGCGCCGGCGAGCCAGCCCAGGCCGATGGCCCAGTACTTGGCCAGCAGGCCCCAGGTCAGTTCATTGGTGTACTGCCCGAACTGGGTCACCGGCAGGATGGACCACAGGAAGCGGGCGGCCGCCTGGAAGGGCTCCACCTGGATGCCCTGGAAAATCTCCAGCAGGGGCGTTCCGATGGCCAATGCCAGGGTCAGGGTGATGACCGCCCCGGTCTCGCTCCGCAGCAGGAAGAACAGGGCCATGCAGATACCCAGGGACCCCAGCCACAGCGGCACCGAGCCGGCCACCACATAGGCCAGGACGGACAGGTTCTCCAACAGGGTCTCCCCGCCCTTCTCTTCGGCCAGCAGCCAGCCCGTTCCCAGGTAGAAGGCGATGAGCACGGCACACAGGGCCACCCCCAGCAGGATGGCGGTGAACAGCTTGCCCAGATAGATGCGGCTGCGGGGCAGGCCGAAGGAGAGCTCATTTTTCAGCGTGCCGCTCCCGTAGGGCCCGGAGACCACCAGGTGGGACAGGGGGATGACCAAAAAGTTCCCCGCTGTCATCAGGGGAGAGAGCACCGCCACCATATCCACAAAGCTGGCGCTCACCAGCAGCCAGAGGAACAGCTCCTCCAGGGCCAGCATCACCGCCAGGAGGACCCACAGATAGGGCCGGTGCAGAGCCTTGTAGAGCTCGGCCTTGATGTAGTTGAGCATGTTCCTCACCTCCCGGTCAGCACCATCGAAAAAGTGCAAGACACTTTTTCGAGTAGGCTGCGGCGTGCTTCGCGCAAGGTCTTGTCCTTGCGTGAGACGGACAAGCCTCACACTTGCACGCCGAGAAGAGTTTTTCGCCACGCACATGTCGCGGCGAAAAACGGATTTTTAATTTATTCGCGGCGTGCGCGCCGCGAACTCGGTGAGACCTTTGGAAGCTGGATTCACTGTGGCCGCAGTCCCCAGCCGTGCCCCGGAGGTCCTCCGGGGCACGGCTGGGGCGGCTCAGCTGATCTCCCGCCGCTGGAACACGGCCAGGCCGACGGCGGTGGCGGCCACGAACCACACCGCCCCGGCGATGACGCTGCCCGCCAGGAAGCTCCAGTCGAACATGTGGCTCTGGACGGCCTCCACGATGGCGGTGGGCATCCACTCGGCCGCCTTGGCGAACACGTCGTTGATGAGCAGGCCCAGCAGCTTGAACAGGGTCTGGGGCAGCACGATGACGCCGATGGAGAGGAAGGCCGCCAGGGTGGTGGAGCGCAGCAGGAAGCTGAGCATCATGTTCACCGCCAGCATACCCAGCCACTGGGGCAGGGCCACCAGGATGCCGTAGCCCACCATTCTCAGGACCTGCTCCACCTCCCCCGGCGCGCTGGGCAGGAGGAACAGCCAGCACAGCAGCTCGTAGAAGGCCAGCACCGCCACGGCGGCCACCACCCCCACGATCACCGAGACCAGCAGCTTGCCCAGGTAGATGCGGGAGCGGGGCAGGCCGAAGGAGACCTCGTTTTTCATGGTATTGGCCTTGTACTGCTCGGAAAAGACCAGGTCGCCCACGATGACCGGGGCGTAGAGCCCCACGGACAGCAGGAGGATGGCCATGCTGCCGCCGCTGTTGAAGTCAATGGTGTTGCCGTTGCTGTTGGTAAAGGCCCAGCCCGCCACCAGCAGGGCGGCGCAGCCGAAGAGGAACAGGAGGGCCAGGTAGAAGTACCGCCGGTGGAAGAGCTTGTAGAACTCGGCGCGGATGTAGTCAACCATGGCGCACACCCCCGATCAGCTTGAGGAAGTAGTCCTCCAGGTTGGCGCCCTTCTGCTCGATGCTCTCCAGGGCCACGCCGGCCTCCACCAGGGCCCGGGTCACCCGGGCGGGCTCGTCCAGGTGGCTGTAAAGGCGGATGACGTTCCCGGGCAGGACCTCGTAGTCCAAAATGTCCAGGCTCTGCTCCAGGGCCTGGGCGGCCCGGGCCGCGTCGGCCACCGTCAGCTCCAGGCAGGCCCGGCACTTCTCGGCCAGGGCCTTGGCCGAGATCTGCTCCAGCATCCGCCCCCGGTCGATAAAGCCGTAGTGGTCGGCCACGTTGGCCAGCTCGGTGAGGATGTGGCTGGAGATGAGGATGGTGGTCTGCCGCTGGCGGTTTAAGTCCAGCAGGATGTTGCGGAACTCCACGATGCCCTCCGGGTCCAGGCCGTTGATGGGCTCGTCCAGCAGGAGGAAGTCGGGGTGGTTCATCAGGGCCAGGGCCAGGCCCAGCCGCTGCTTCATGCCCAGGGAGAAGTGCTTGAACTTCTTCTTCCCCGTGTTCGCCAGGTCCACAAACTCCAGGGCCTCGTCCACCACGTGCCGGCCGGGGATGCCCCGCTGGATGCGGTAGTACTCCAAATTCTCCCGGGCGCTCAGGTAGGGGTAGAAGCTGGGGGTCTCCACCATGGCGCCGGTGCGGCGGCGCATCTTGTTCTGCTCTGCCGGGGTTGTGGCCCCGAAGAGCTCCAGCTCCCCGCCGGAGGGCACCGTCTGCCCGGAGATCATGCGGATGATGGTGGTCTTGCCGGCCCCGTTGCGGCCCACCAGGCCGTAGATCTGTCCCTTTTCAACATTCAAATTCACGCTGTTCACCGCGGCGGCCTGACCGTACCGCTTGGTCAGGTCCCGGGTGACGAGCACGCTCTCTGCCATGTGGCATCAACCTTTCTTTGAGATTGTGATGCCAGTATAACGGCAAGTCAACAATTCCCGCTAAAGGAAAGGTGAAGAAACTCTAAACTTTGCCTCCCCGGGCGGCGGGGGACTAGGCGTGGGCCTCCTCGTTCATCTTGAAGCCGATGCCCCACACGGTCTTGATGTACTCCCCGCCGCTCACCTTGGCCAGCTTGGAGCGCAGGTTGGAGATGTGGACGTTCACCGTGTTGTCGTCCCCGAAGTACTCCCCGCCCCACACCTGCTCGTAGAGCTGCCCCCGGGTAAAGACCTTCTTGGGGTGGGACATGAGGAGGGCGAGGATGTCGAACTCGCGGGCGGTGAGGGCCACCGGCTTCCCCCCGGCGGTGACGGTGACGCTCTCCCGGTCCAGCACCAGGTCGCCGCAGGTGAGCACCTGCTTCTCCCCTCCGCCGCCGGAGAACTGCCTGTACCGCCGCAGCTGGGCCTCCACCCGGGCCAGGACCTCGCTGTTGTCAAAGGGCTTGGGGATGAAGTCGTCCGCTCCCAGCTTGAGGACGTTCACCCGGTCGGCCACCCCCGCCTTGGCGGAGAGGACGATGATGGGCATGGTCTTTTTCTGCCGCATCTGGGCGATGAACTCCTCCCCCGTCAGGCCGGGGAGCATCAGGTCCAGCAGGACCAGGTCGTAGTTGTACTGCTGGGCCCAGAGCACCGCCTCGCTGCCCGAAAAGGCGGGGCGGCAGTCGTAGCCCCCGTCGGTGAGGATCTTGCACAGCAGCCGGTTGATGTCCGGGTCGTCCTCCACCACTAAAATATGATAGGTGTCCATTCCGGTCCGTCCTTTCTGTCGTTGATGCCCGCCGGCTCAGAACCAGCGGCTCCCCTCCGGCCGGAACACGGGCTCCGGCCCGGCGGCGTAGGGGTCGTAGCGGTCCTCGTTGCAGCCGAACTCCTGGAGGAAGGAGATCTTCCCCTCCGGCGTCCAGCGGACCAGGCTCATGCCCTCAAAGGCCTCCACCCGGCCGTCTGTCATCTGGTTGCAGAAAATCCACTCCACCGCCGTGGCCTCTCCCCGGTGGAAAAACCCCCGGATGTCCCAGCGCAGCACCGTGCCCCGGGTGTTCCACTCTTCAAACCAGTGGCGTATCTTCTCCAGGCCGTGGTACTCCGGGCCCCAGCTCTCGAGGTAGACGGCGTCCGGGGCGAAGATCTCTCCCATGCCCAGGTCCCTCTTCCGCAGCCACATTTCAAACCACAGGCGGATGACCCGCTCCCGCTCCTCCATGCCGGTTCCCTCCCATTTTTGTTTTTGATTCCCGCCTGCTTCACCCTCGGGCGCTTGGGACGCGCCAAACGGCGCGGACGTGGACCCGAAGGCTCCCTCTGCCGCCGCCAGCCGCCCAGAGGCTACTTCACCCGCAGGCGCTTGGCCAGCTCTTCACTCGGGTCCACGTAGGCGGTCTCATAGGTGGTGTAGACCACCATGCCCGGCCGGGCGCCGGCGGGCTTCTTCACGTATTTCACCGGGGTGTAGTCCACCGGCACCTTGCTCCCCTCCCGGGCCTGGGAGAAGGTAGCAGCCAGCACCGCCGCCTCGTGGAGGCTCTGCAGGTCGGGCTCGCCCCCCTCGGTCCAGAGGATG
This sequence comes from Candidatus Galloscillospira excrementavium, assembly GCA_018711785.1. GTDB lineage: Bacteria > Bacillota > Clostridia > Oscillospirales > Oscillospiraceae > Galloscillospira_A > Galloscillospira_A excrementavium. Next base: position 5,604 of record DVHW01000019.1, on the reverse strand, counting down.
ACGTGGGAGCCGTGTATCTTCTGGGTGTGGAGCCAGATGTCGCTCTTGCGGGAGAGTTTGGTGGTGAGAATGTCGTTCTGGCTGTTGTTCTTGCCCACCGAGATGCGCAGCCCGGCAGAGGACCGGAACTCCATAGGCTTCCCCGCCACCCGCTTTTCCCGCCCCGCCGCCTTCTTCTGGCGGCGGAGGTAGCCGGTGTCGGTGAGCTCCTGGCGGATCTCCTGGAGGTCCCGCTCCCCTTCGGCCAGGGACAGGTTCTCCAGCACGCTGTTCAGGTACTCCAGCTCCCCCTCGTTCTTCTCAATCTGGAGGGTGAGCATCCTCTCCGCCGTCTTGGCCCGGTTGTAGTCCTTATAGTATTTGGCGGCGTTCTGCTGGGGGGTGAGCAGGGGGTCCAGGGAGATGTCAACCAGTTTTCCATCCGGGTCGTAGAAGTCCTGGGCGGTGAGCTTGCTCATCCCCTTCTCCATGGCGTGGAGATTGGAGGTGAGGATGTCCCCCAGCTCCCGCAGCCGCTCCCGGCCGTAGGTGGCCTCCCGCTCCCGGCGCTGGTTCTGGAGCTTGCGGGCGGTGCGGTCCCGGGCGGCGGTCACGGAGCGGAGCAGGTCGGCCCCCCGCTGCCGCACCCGGTCGGCCTGCTCCCGCTGGGCGTAGAAGTCGTCCAGGAGATGGCCGAAGGTGTCGTACTCCCGCAGCTCGGTGGCCGGGCCGTACTGGAGGATGGGCAGGAAGGAGAAGTCCACCGGCTTTCCCTCCCGCAGGAGCATATAGGGTGTAAAGCGTTTTTCCCGCACATCGTTCAGCACGGCCAACAGCTTGTCTGCCAGGGCCCCCCGGTCCCCTCCGGCCCGGAAGGCCACCTCCCGGGCGATGAGGGGGGAGATGCCGTTGAAGGTGTCCAGCAGCAGCTTGTCCCCCTCCCGCTCGGGCAGGGAGGAGAGCAGGGCCCGCAGCTCCTCCTCGTCCATGGCGAGGGGGTCCGCCTTCTCCTGGGCGGGGGGCAGGCGGTAGTAGAGCCCGGGCAGCACCTGCCGCTGGCGGGACATGTCGGAGTCCACCCGGCGCAGGCAGTCGGTGATGCGCCCCTCGCCGTCCAGCAAAATCAGGTTGGCGTGGCGGCCCAGGGCCTCCAGCACCAGCCGCCGCTCCACCCGGTCCCCCAGCTCGTCCAAACACTCCAGGCGAAAGTCCAGCACCCGCTCCATGGGGGGCTGGACGATGTCCAGGATGCGGGCGCCGGTCAGGTGCTTGCGCAGGAGCATACAGAACATGGGGGGCTGGGCCGGGTTCTCCCGGCTGAGCTCAGTGAGCTGGGCCCGGGGGTGGTTGGGGCTTCCCGAGAGGAGCAGCTTCCCGTTCCCGCAGCTCCCCCGCACCGCCAGGACCACCTCGTCCCGGCTGGGCTGATATACCTTGTCGATTTTCCCGCCCAGGACGGCGGCGCGGAGCTCCTCCGCCACCGCCATCAGGCAAATTGCGTCCAGCGGCATTCAGTTCTCCTCCATCATCACGCAAAACAGCTCGTTGAGCCGGTCCGTCCTGCCCTGTAAGTAAAGATACCCGAAGAGGGCCTCCACCGCCGTGGCGGTCTGGTAGTCGGCCCGGCTGGCCGCTTTGGAGACCGTGTGGGGGCTGGAGTTGCGCCCCCGGCGGAACACGTCGGCCTCCTCCTGGGTGAGCAGGGGCAGGATGCGCTCCGACCTGGCCGCCTGGGCCGAGGCCGCCACATAGCCCACAGTGGCCTTGTGCAGGCCCTTATTGGTGGCCTTGCCGTGGAGGCACAGCCAGGAGCGGACCATCAGCTCATACACCGCGTCCCCCAGATGGGCCAGGCCCAGGGTGCTGATGGCGCCGATGTCGTCCCGCGGCATGTCCAGGTGAAAATAATCCGTCATAAATCTTCTCTCCGACAAATATTCAATGCCCGCCGTGTTACACTAAGGGCGGCTCATTGGAACAGTATACCGCACAATTTTCGTTCCTACAAGTTTTTCAAGCAGAAAGGACGACTTTTATGGACCTGCGCTACCCCTACCGCCTGCCCGACCTGCCCTACTCCTACGACGCACTCAAGCCCATCCTGGGGGAGGGCACCCTCCACTTCCACCACGACAAGCACTTCAAGACCTACGTGGAAAATCTGAACAACACCCTCCAGGGCTGCGAGTCCTGCCAGGCAAAGACGCTGGAAGAGCTTCTCTCCGACCTGGAGGCCGTCCCCATCGACCGGCGGGACGCCGTGCGCAACAACGGCGGCGGAGTCTACAACCACGCCCTGTACTTCTGCGGCCTCACCCCCCGGCGGGGCAGCCGGCCCACCGGCGCCCTGGCCCAGGCCATGGAGCGGTCCTTCGGCTCCCTGGAGTCCTTCCGGGTCCAGATGAAGCAGGCCGCGGTCGGCCAGTTCGGCTCCGGGTACGCCTTCCTGGTCCGGGACGGAAAGGGCGCGCTCTCGGTGGTCAAGACCGCGAATCAGGACTGCCCCCTCTCCCAGGGGCTGTGGCCCGTCCTGTGCGTGGACGTGTGGGAGCACGCCTACTACCTGGACTACCAGAACCGCCGGGCGGACTATGTGGAGGGTTGGTTCTCCCTCATCAACTGGGAGTTCGCCGCCCAGCGGTACGAGGCCGACGGACAGTCCCCCGCTTAAACGAACCGGGCCGCCCCGTTCGGGGCGGCCCCAGTCTGTTAAATAAAACCTCGTAGAGTTCGCGGCGCACGCCGCGAAAAAAGTGGAAATCCGTTTTTCCCGGGGACACCCTCCAGAGGGCCTTCTCTTGCCCCTTTGGGGCAATTCACCTTGTGTGCCTCGGGAAAAACTCTTCTCGGCCAGCAAACGTGAGTTCTGGTCTCTCACGCGGAATGGGGCCCCCACGCAAACCACAGCGGTTTGTGTGGGGGGAGGAGGAGCGGCGGAGTGAGTGAGCCCTGCCGCCCGCGGCAGGGCGAAAGATACGAAGCCTGCGACGACGATGTGCGCTGCAGCGGGCCGCAGCCTACTCGAACAAGTGCTCGCACTTGTTTGAAAACAAGGTATTGGGATTCCACAGATCGGTGAGGGCGGGCACGGTCCGCCCGTCCCACCCGGTCACCGTGTGGGCGCAGAGCATGGAGTCCAGCACCGCTTCCTCGGCGCACTCGGCTGCCGCCCGGAAGGGCAGGTCCATCTGCTCCTCGGCAAAGGACACCGTGGCCCGCAGGGCCCCCTCGGAGCGGGGGTCGTAGGGATTGGCGGTGGAGAAGGCGAGAAAGACCTCCCCGCTGCCGTGGCCGATGTAGGAGCCCAGCCGGGCCAGGCCCACCGAGAGCCGCCGGGCCGTGCGGCCCAGCTGGCGGGCGTCCAGGGGCAGGTCGGTGGCCAGGAGGAGGATGCAGGAGCCCTGGTCGGGGGCGGCCTTGGCGGAGAGCTTCTCGGCCAGGGCGGGGCCGATGTGCCGTCCGGCGATGGTCAGGTCAGAGAGGTTTCCGTGGTTTGTCAGGGCCAGCACCCCCAGGGTGAACTCCCCCTCCTCCAGCAGGATGCGGCGGGAGGCCGAGCCGATGCCCCCCTTCAGGTCGTGGCAGATCATGCCCTTGCCCGCCCCCACGTCCCCCAGGGCAAAGTCGGCCCTGGCGCTCCGGAGGGCGGCAAAGACCTCCTCCTGTCCCACCGCACGGTGAAGGATGTCGTTGAGGGAGGAATCGTTGCACTCACAGACCACCGGATTCACCGACCGGAGGGAGACCCCCTCGGTCTCGCACCGGCGGGCCATGTACTCCACCAGCGCGTCGTGGACCAGGCCCACGTTCAGGGTGTTGGTGAGGGCGACGGGGGTCTCCAGGGTGCCCAGCTCCTCCACCTGGACCAGCCCTGCCGTCTTGCCGAAGCCGTTGAGCACAAAGGCGGCGGCGGGGAGCTTGTGGACAAAGGGGTTTTCCGGGCAGGGGAGGAGGACGGTGACCCCGGTCTTGTGTTCGGCGGTGTCCACCGTGCAGTGGCCCACCGCCACACCGGGCACGTCGGTAATCAGGTTCCGCGGTCCGGCGGGGAGGGAGCCCACGGTGAGCCCGTAGTCCCGGGCGCGCTTTTGCGTCATGGAAATACCTTCTCTCAAAGCAGTTTGCACCATTGTAGCACAGACCGGCCCGGCGCGCCACCCCGACCGCTCCCCGCCGGGGAAAAGAGGGGAGAGGGGCTTGACCTTCCCGCCGGTTTCCGCTAAAATAGGACACACGAACTGGGCTGGAGAGGCTGTCGAAAAAGTGACGAGTCACTTTTTCGACAAAGTAGCGGCGTGCTGCGTACAAGATTTTGCCCTTGCGTGAGGCGGGCAAAACTCACACTGGCACGCTGAGAAGTGTTTTTCGCCACGCGCATGTCGCGGCGAAAAACCGATTGGACTTTTTTCGCGCCTGCGGGCGCGAACTCTACGAGGTTTTTCGACAGGCTGGAGCCGTCCACACCGCTGTGGGCGGCTCTGTCATGCCAGGTGAGAGCGAGGGGAGCAGACCATGCTGGACCAGAGACAACAGGCGCGATTCTGCGCCGCCCGGCGGGCGGCCATCGAGCTGGACTATCAAAACCTGAACCCGGAGCAGCGCAAGGCGGTCCTGGCCACCGAGGGGCCCCTGCTGCTGCTGGCGGGGGCGGGCAGCGGCAAGACCACGGTGCTCATCCACCGGGTGGCCAATCTGATGAAGTACGGCCGGGGGTCGGACAGCGCCGAGGTGCCCGAGTGGGTGACGGAGGAGGACCTGGCCTTCCTGGAGGGCTACGTCCGCCGGCCCGACCCGGCCCAAAAGGCCCGACAGGAGCGGCTGTGCCGCCTGGAGCCGGCGGTGCCCTGGTCCATCCTGGCCATCACCTTCACCAATAAGGCCGCCGGGGAGCTGAAGGAGCGGCTGGAGCGGCTGCTGGGGCCCGAGGCCAACGACGTCTGGGCCTCCACCTTCCACTCGGCCTGCGTGCGCATCCTCCGGCGGGACATCGAGCGGCTGGGGTACGGCAGGAGCTTCACCATCTACGACACCGCCGACTCCGAGCGGGTGGTGAAGGACATCCTGAGGGACTTTGACCTGGATGACAAGACCTTTCCGCCCAAGAGCGTCCTGGGCTATATTTCCCGGGCAAAGGACGCGGTGAAGCTGGGGGCGGAGTACCTGGCCGAGTGCGAGAAGAGCGGGGACTACCGCCTGGCGAAGATTGCCAAAATCTATGTGGAGTACGAGCGCCGCCTGCGGGAGGCCAACGCCCTGGACTTTGACGACATCATCCTCCTCACCGTCCTCCTCCTGCAGCGGTTTGAGGATGTGCGGGAGTACTACCAGCGCAAGTTCCGCTATGTGCTCCTGGACGAGTACCAGGACACCAACCACCTCCAGTACCTCCTGGCCTCCACCCTGGCGGGGGGGTATGAGAACATCTGCGTGGTGGGGGACGACGACCAGTCCATCTACCGCTTCCGGGGGGCCACCATTGAGAACATCCTCTCCTTTGAGAGCCAGTACAAGGGGGCCCGGGTCATCCGGCTGGAGCAGAACTACCGCTCCACCAAGAACATTCTGGAGGCATCCAACGCCGTTATCCGCCACAACCAGGGCCGGAAGGGCAAGGAGCTGTGGACC
>DVHW01000173.1 GCA_018711785.1 Candidatus Galloscillospira excrementavium | reverse complement strand
TCGGTGGGGTAGATGCGGACCACCCGCTTGTCCCGCCGGGACCGGCGGCGCTCCAGATACCCCTTCCGCTCCAGGGCGGAGACCGCCGTGGTCAGCGTGCCCGCCGTGATCTGCCGCTCCGCCGCGATGGCGGCAGAGCGGTTGTCCCGCCCCTCGTCCACCGCGCGGCACACCGCGTCGATGAGGTGGAGCTCCCGCAGGGAGAGCCGCTCCGCCCGGCGGGCCAGACTGTGCTCCTCGGTCCGCAGGATCTCTCCAAAGACCTCCACCAGAAAGCGGTCCAGCACCCTTCCGCGCTCCTCCATGGCCTGCCGCCTCCCTCCGGTACGCCGCGGGTATCCATGGCCCGGCAGCGGGCACCGCAGACGTTGTGTAGACACTATTATATCGGGCGGCAGAGAAAAGTCAAGAGATGCTTTGAACCTCAAAGTATTCGGACAGGCTCATATCCCGCCCTGGCGGCGCATATGGTGTCTCAGCCGGGTGCGGCCGTCCGCCGGGCCCGGCCAGTTCCGGCACACGCCAGAGAAGGAAGGGACGGATATGAAGCATTCAAGCATCCGCTGGGGCCGGCTCCTGCGCCGGGCGCTGGCCCTCTTTATGGCCACGGTGGCCCTTTGGGCCCTGCTGATGGCTGCGGGCGCGGGGGTATCTACCGGCGCCTTTGGCGCCCTGGGAGAGGACCCGGCCTTTGTCACCGGGCTGCTGCGCTCCGAGCTGGGGACCGGCCCGCAGGAGGACGGCCCCCTGGCCGCCCTGAGCGGCTGGGGGCAGCTGGTAGTGCGCCAGTCGGCCCTCCTTTTGGGCGGTCAGGACGCGGTGGCCGCCCGCCTGTCCGGCGAGCCCCCCACGCCGTCCGGTCCGGCGGGGGACGGGCTGTCCGGCGCGGACTACGAGGACTCGGAGGACCCCCAGCAGCTCCCCGCCGTCACCGCCGCGCCCGACGACATCGTGGCCCAGACCCTCGTCCCCACCTCCACCGACGGCTACGACTACGCCGACGGAGTTTACATCTCCAACCACAGCAGCCAGACCATCGACGCCGCCGCCCTGGCCTCGGCCAGCGTCAACATCACCCTGCCCGAGGAGGGCCCCCAGGTGCTCATTGTCCACACCCACGGCTGCGAGGCCTACACCCCGGACGGCACCGACCTCTATGAGGAGACCGACACCAGCCGCACCCTGGACAACGACTACAACATGGTCCGGGTGGGGGAGGAGATGAAGCGGGTCTTTGAGGAGATGGGCCTCACCGTCCTCCACGACGAGACCCTCTACGACTACCCCAGCTACAACGAGGCCTACACCAGGTCCCGCTCCGCCGTGGCCGCCTGGCTGGAGCAGTACCCCTCCATCAAAATCGTGCTGGACGTACACCGGGACGCCCTGGTGGCCGACGACGGCACGGTATACAAGGCGGTCACCACCATCGACGGCCAGCCCACCGCCCAGGTCATGCTGGTCATGGGCACCGACGACAGGGGGGACTTCCCCAACTGGCGGGAGAACCTGGCTTTGGCCTTCCAGATCCAGAAGAGCATGAACACCCTCTATCCCACCCTGGCCCGGCCCATCACGGTGCGCTCCTCCCACTACAACCAGTTCCTCTCCACCGGCTCCCTGCTGGTGGAGGTGGGCTGCCACGGCAACACCCTTCAGGAGGCCCTCAACGGCGCCCGCCTCTTTGCCCGCGCCGCCGGGCAGGTGCTGCTGGGCCTGGAGGAATGAGCGGCGCGTCCGGCGCCGCACCGGCCTTTGCAGGAAAAAGCGCCCCTGTCTCTTGTGAGACAGGGGCGCTTTTTACGTTCTCTTAAGGGAGGTAGTTCCAGGGGCTCACGGTGGTGCCGTTGACCTTCACCTGGAAGTGGCAGTGGTTTCCGGTGGCCCGGCCGGTGGCGCCCACCCGGGCGATGGTCTGGCCCTGGTATACCTTGTCGCCGGTGCTCACATTCAGGCTGGAGCAGTGGGCGTAGATGGTCTGGATGCCGTTGCCGTGGTCGATGACCACGTACTTGCCGTAGCTCCAGTAGCCGCCGGTGCCGGTGCCGGCAAAGACCACGGTGCCGCCGTCGGCCGCCTTGATGGAGGTGCCGTAGGACGCCGCGATGTCCAGACCGGAGTGGTAGCTGTAGCTGCCGAAGATATAGCGGTAGCCGTAGTTGGAGGTGATCTTGCCGGACAGGGGCCAGATAAAGGTGCCGGTGGCCATGGTCCTGGGCCGGACCTTGGTGCCCACCCGGACCACGGTGGTGGTGGGCTCGGAGAGGACCGTGGTGGAGGTGATGTTGCGCTCCTCCTCGTAGCCGTTGACGTAGGTGACCTCGGCGGAGATGAGGGCCTCACCCTCCACGCCCTGGGTGACCGTCTTGGTCTCACCCTGGTACATGGTGTCATCCTCGATCTCCTCCACCGGGCACTCGATGGCCTCGGTGTAGGTGATGGCATCCACCGTTTTCACCGACAGGAAGGGGATGGTCTGCCGGATGGTCAGAATCTGGCCGATATAGAGCTTGTTGATGTCAATGCCGGGGTTGAGCTCCTCCAGCTCGCTCATGCTCATATCGTGGGCATAGGCGATGGCCATGAAGGTGTCGCCCGCCTGGACCTCATAGGTGGTCTCGCCTGTGGTGTTGGCGGTGAGGGTGGCCTCCATCTGGCTCAGGTCCTGCATGATATCGGAGGACGTATACTCGTGGGTGATGGTGATGGGCTCCACAAACTCGGCGGAGATGGTATTCTCGTTGATATAGGGGGCCTGAATGGACTCCAGCAGCGCGTCCAGCTGGGCCTGGTCGGCGGCCGCGCCGATGAACTGGCCGTCCACGCTGAGGAGATAGCTCTTCATGACCTCGCCGATCTGGTCAAAGAGGTAGGTCTCAAAGCTGGCCACCGAGGAGAGCTGGTCCTTCTCCGTCAGGGCGAACTCATAGGTGATATCGCTGTCGATGGTGTAGTCATAGCCCAAAATGCCCGATGCCCGGGCCTCCACCCGGTCCACCGCGGCCTCAAAGGTCTCCTGCTCCTGCACGGTGCCCAGGGTCACGCCGTCCACCGAGACCACGTAGCTGGGGGTATAGACCGTCCCCACTACCAGGGCCACGCCCAGGATCCCTGCCGCCGCCAGGAAGGCCACGGGTCCCCAAAGCTTGTGCCCGGAGGAGGCGCCGTCCACCCGGTGAAAGACGCGGGAGGCGCCCCTGCGCAGGATCTCGGCGCCGTCCATGGCCCGCTCCGCAAAGGCCCGGAACCCGGACGGTGTATCGGCTCCGGCGCCCGCCCCGCGGCGAAGGCGCCGGGAGAGCGCTTCTCCCTCTGGCGCGTGCAGCAGCTCGTCCATAGAAGCGTCCCCCTCCTTCTCCTGAAGAATTTTGGCACAAGGCCGAAGATTTACAAAGTCATATCAAAAAGATTACAAATGGTTACAATCGATATGATACACGCTCCGGCCCCTCCCGTCAAGTCTTTTTTGCCCGGATTTTCTTCGCCTGGAAAGGGTTTCGGGTCCCTGGCCCCGCCCACGATATCTTGTGGACTCCCTCTGTCTCAGGCGAAAAAAGCCCAAATAAGGGGTGTGCCCCGCTGCGCTCACTCCCCATCCGCCTCCATATTTTTGGTGATTCTGACCAACGGCGCTCCGCGCCGCCCGGCGGCAGGCCGGGCGGCGCGGAGCACGGTGTTTCCACGTGTTCTGTTGTGGGAAGATCCGCTCAGGGACTGGCCCGCGCCGCGCCCTACTTCAGCGCCGCGGTGATGATGGCCATGGAATAGACCGCCCCACGGGGACGAGCCCCCGCGGGGGCCCCTTGAGTTACACTTCCCCGGAGCCAGTGACTTGCTCCGGGGCAAGGGTCCGCCCGGCGGCGGACCGCTTGGACGGCCAGAGGCCGCCCCGCCTTGCGGGGCCTCATGGAGGTCTCCCGCCGATGGTATGTACTCAGACCGCGCCGCGCCCTACTTCAGCGCCGCAGTGATGATGGCCATGGAATAGACCTCCATGGCGTTGCAGCCCCGGGACAGGTCGTTGATGGGGGCGTTCAGGCCCAGCAGGATGGGGCCATATGCGTCGAAATTGCCCAGGCGCTGGGCGATCTTATAGCCGATGTTGCCCGACTGGATCTCGGGGAAAATAAAGGTGTTGGCCTGACCGGCAACCGGGGAGCCCTTGCACTTGGTCTCGGCCACCTTGGGGGAGATGGCGGCGTCGAACTGGAGCTCGCCGTCCACCGCGAAGTCGGGGTCGGTGGCCATCAGCTTCTCGTAGGCGTGGCGCACCTTGTCCACGTTCTCGCCGGCACCGGAGTCCTTGGTGGAGTAGGACAGCATGGCCACCTTGGGCTCAATGCCGAAGATGCGGGCGCAGTGGGCCACCTCGGTGGCGATCTCCACCAGCTCGTCCTCGGTAGGCTCGATGTTGATGGCGCAGTCGCCCATGGCCAGCACGTCCCGGCCACCCACGGCCTCCCGCACCAGGATAAAGCAGGAGGAGACGATGGTGCTGCCCGGCTTGGTCTTGATGAGCTGGAGGGCGGGACGGACGGTATCCGCGGTGGAATAGGTGGCGCCGCCCAGCAGGCAGTCGGCCTCTCCCATCTTCACCAGCATGGTGCCGAAGTAGTTGCTCTTCTTCAGGGCCTCCCGGCACTGCTCCGCCGTCATTTTACCCTTGCGCAACTCCACCATGGTCTCCACCATCTCGTCCATGCGGGGATAGGTCTCCGGGTCCACGAGGATGGCGCCCCGGATGTTGAAGCCCTCCTCCTCCGCGGCGGCCAGGATCTCCTTCTCGTTCCCCACCAGTACCGGGGTCAGCCAGGTGCCGGACAGGAGACGGGCGCTGGCCTCCAGAATGCGGGGGTCGGTGCCCTCAGTGAATACGATCTTGCGGGGGTTTGCTTTCAGGATGTCGATGAGCTGCTGGAACATGTGCATTTGTGTTCTCTCCTTTCCCTTTTTGCCAGATTGCCGTCCCCACCGCCCGCCCAGACTGCGGCGCATAAGGTGAACGGCCCTTCATGTATATTGCTGCTCCAATCTTACTATGTTCCAAGGAAAAAAGCAAGCCTTTCAGCGGGAATTTCCCCTTTACAAACGGTATTTCTCCATTTATACTATACCCGCTGTCATTGAAAAAGAGCCACAGGAGTCTGCCCCTGGACCCTTCCCGCATGACAGCGAGCCTCCCCCCGCGCCGGGCGCGGCGCAGCCGAAACCGAGACAAAGGTGTGTGTGATTTCCATGAGCAACGATTTCTCCCGCTCGCTCTCCCTCCTGCGGCAGGAAAAGGGCATCTCCCAGCGCGCCGCCGCCAAAGACCTGGGCATCTCCCAGGCTCTGCTCTCCCACTATGAAAACGGCATTCGGGAGCCCGGTCTGGCCTTTGTGGCCCGGGCCTGCGACTACTATAATGTGTCCGCCGATTTCCTGCTGGGCCGCACCCTGGCCCGGGACGGCACCACCATCGGCGCCGACGAGCTCTATGACTACTCCGCGGAGAAGGACAATGTGCTCCACGGCAGCATCATGGCCACCCTGAACAAAAAGCTGCTGGTCAACTCGGTGGGGGTGCTCTTCGACCTCTTGGGCAAGGTGGGACGGAAGGACGCCATCAAGGCCTGCGCCGACTACCTGGGCACCGCCATCTACACCATGTTCCGCCACCTCTACCGGGCGGATGGGACCCAGAACGAGGACTTTTTCTCGGTCTCGCCCCGCCAGTTCACCGTGGGCGTGACCCGGGCGGACATGATCTGCGCGGAGGCGGATTATGTGGAGTCCCTGGCCGCCCACGCCAAGGAGAAGGGGAACTTCCCCGCCATGAACAACGACGCCCTCTCCGCCGGGTACCCGGGGCTCTACCAGTCCCTGTTCCAGGTCATCCACACCACCGGCGAGCGCATCAACCGCCGGGTGGAGGCCCGCCGGAACGAGAAGTGACCCGCCGCAGCTCTCCCCGGGCCAGAGCCCGCCGCGCCGGGACTCGACCCGGTCTATCCTCAAAAGGAGGTTTCCACGGATGACTGACCAGTCCAAAATTCGCAATTTTTCCATTATCGCCCTCGTCCTCGCAAGCTCCACATCCCTCGCTTCGCCCCCCGGGGGCAAAGCTCACTCATTCCGCTGCTCGTCCTCTCCCCGGGCCGCCGAAGGGCGGCCCGGGGGCCCTGATGTGGGCTGTGGGTCTGCTCCCGCTCACCATAGGGAGGTGACCTGCTATGACTGATCAATCCAAAATCCGCAACTTCTCTATCATCGCCCACATCGACCACGGCAAATCCACGCTGTCCGACCGGCTCATCGAGAAGTGCAACGCCGTAGCCGCGCGGGACATGGAGTCCCAGCTGCTGGACAACATGGACCTGGAGCGGGAGCGGGGCATCACCATCAAGGCCCGGGCCGTCCGGCTGACCTACCGCGCCCAGGACGGGGAGGACTACGAGCTCAACCTCATCGACACCCCGGGCCATGTGGACTTCAACTACGAGGTCTCCCGCTCCCTGGCCGCCTGCGAGGGGGCGGTGCTGGTGGTGGACGCCGCCCAGGGCATCGAGGCCCAGACCCTGGCCAACACCTACCTGGCCCTGGAGCACGATCTGGAGATCCGCCCGGTCATCAACAAGATCGACCTGCCCGCCGCCGACCCGGCCCGGGTGAAAAAGGAGATCGAGGACGTCATCGGCCTGGAGGCCATGGACGCCCCCGAGATCTCCGCCAAGCAGGGCATCAACATCGACGCGGTGCTGGAGGACATCGTACACCACATCCCCTCACCCAAGGGGGACCCCGCCGCCCCCCTGAAGGCCCTCATCTTTGACAGCCAGTACGACGCCTATAAGGGGGTCATCGTCTACTTCCGGGTCATGGAGGGCACCCTCAAGACCGGCATGGCGGTGAAGATGATGGCCTCCGGCGCCCGGTACGAGGTGCTGGAGTGCGGCCACCTGCTCCCCCTGGGCATGGAGCCCTGCGGCGAGCTCATCGCGGGGGAGGTGGGCTACTTCACCGCCTCCATCAAGAACGTGAAGGACACCCAGGTGGGGGACACCGTCACCGGCGCCGACCGCCCGGCGGACGAGGCCCTGCCCGGCTACCGTCCCGCCCGGCCCATGGTCTACTGCGGCATCTACACCGAGGACGGCAGCAAATACCCCGACCTGCGGGACGCGCTGGAGAAGCTCCAGCTCAACGACGCCTCCCTGTCCTTTGAGCCTGAGTCCTCCGCCGCCCTGGGCTTCGGCTTCCGCTGCGGCTTTTTGGGCATGC
>DVHW01000172.1 GCA_018711785.1 Candidatus Galloscillospira excrementavium | reverse complement strand
ACGGTGTCGCCGTTCTCGGCGGCGCGGTCCACGGTCACCAGGCGGGTGGCCCGGTCCACATAGGGCTTCATCTCGTTGTCGATGTCCTCCTCGGACACGGTGACCTCGTGCTTGTGGGCGGTCAGGCCCTTGTACTCGCCCAGCTTGACCTCGGGGCGGACCGCCACCGTGGCCTTGAAGGTGAAGCCGTCCTTGCCCACGTCCACGATCTCCACATGGGGATAGGCCACCTGATCCAGGTTCTCCTGCTCCACGGCCTTGGCATAGGCCTCGGGATAGACCTCGTTGATGGCGTCTTCATAGAAGATGCCGGAGCCGTACATCCCCTCGATGATCTTGCGGGGGGCGTGGCCCTTGCGGAAGCCGGGGACGGAGATGCTGCCGCGCTGCTTTTTATAGACCTTGTCGATGGCGGCCTCGAACTCCTCGCGGCTCACCTCGATGACCAGCTCGACCATGCTCTTCTCCTGCTTTTCCACGCTTTTCACATTCATTTGTTACTTCCTCCTGACGACTCGGCCACCCCAAATCTACCGGCAGACAGAGCCCATTTGCATTATCCGATTTATATTACCAGATTCTTTTGAAAATTTCCACTCTTTTTTCCGCTTATTCGCAGATTATTTGCGGGCGAAAGCCCAGGTAATCCGCCGAGACCAGGCGGTACTCGATCCCGCCCCGCCGCCCGTTGAAGGCCAGGCGGTGGCTCCCGCCGTGGAGGTGGCCGTAGTAGCAGGCCTTCACGCCGTAGCGCTCCATCAGCTCCAGGATCTCCGGGCAGGTGTACCCCTGGTAGCAGGGCGGGTAGTGGAGAAAGCAGAGCTTCTCGTGCTCCCCCGCCGCCTTCAGAGAGGCCTCCAGCCGGATGAGCTCCCGGCGGAACACCTTCTCGTTGTGGCCGCTCTGCTCCTCCTCATAGAACCAGCCCCGGGTGCCGCACAGGGCGGTCTCCCTGTAAAAATAGCAGTTGTTGTGGAGGATATGCAGGGTGGTGAAGCCGTTTTCCGCGAAAAAGGCGTTCATTTTGGACGCGGTGGTCCACCAGTAGTCGTGGTTGCCCTTGAGCAGCAGCTTCCGCCCCGGCAGGGCGTCCAGAAAGGCAAAGTCCGGCCTGGCCTGTTCCAGGCTCATGCCCCAGGAGAGGTCCCCGCAGAGGACCACCGTGTCCTGGGGCTCCACTGCCTGGAACCCGGCGGAGAGCTTCTCCACATACCCCTCCCAGCCGCCGCCGAACACGTCCATGGGCTTGTCCGAGCCCAGGGAGAGGTGGGTGTCCCCGATGACATAGAGCGCCATTCAGCGCAGCATCTCCAGCACCTGGTCCACCATGTGCTCCCTGGTGACGGTCTGGTGGAAGCGGACCGTCTTGTCCTTCAGGGAGGCCAGGGGGGCCGGGGCGGCCACGCCGGTGACTTCGGCGAGCTGGTCGATGATCCCGGTGCCCTCCCGCAGCTCGGTGACGCCCAGGGCGCCCAGCACGCTGTCGCAGAACTTGAAGGGGCTGGCGGTGGAGGCCACCACCGCCGGGGTCTGATCGCCGGTCTCCCGCCGGTACTGCTCCAGCACGCGGAAGGCCACCGCGGTGTGGGGGTCGATGAGGTACTTGTGCTCCCGCCACATCCTGCCGATGGTCTCCTGGGTGCCCGCGTCGTCGCAGTAGCCGGAGGCAAAGAGCCCGGTCAGCTTTGCCTTGATGGCGTCGCTCACCTCGTAGCGGCCGGAGGCGGACAGGTCTGCCATGTAGCGGCGGACCTCGGCGTCGTCGCCGCCGGAGAGCTCATAGAGCATCCGCTCCAGGTTGGAGGAGATGAGGATGTCCATGGAGGGGGACATGGTGTTGTAGAAGGTCCGGTTCCGGTCGTACACCCCGGTGCGGAGAAAGTCGGTGAGCACATTGTTGCTGTTGGAGGCGCAGATCAGCTTGCCCACCGGCAGCCCCATCTTTTTGGCGTAGTAGGCGGCCAGGATATTGCCGAAGTTGCCCGTGGGCACGCAGATGTTGATGAGGTCGCCCTTATTAATGGACCCGGCCTTCATCAGGTCGCAGTAGGCGGAGATATAGTAGACGATCTGGGGCAGCACCCGGCCCCAGTTGATGGAGTTGGCCGAGGAGAAGAAATAGCCCCGCTTTGCCAGCTCCTCCCGGAGGGGCTCGTCAGAGAAGAGCTTCTTCACGCCGGTCTGGGCGTCGTCGAAGTTGCCCACCACCGAGCACACGCCCACGTTCTCCCCCTCCTGGGTGTTCATCTGGAGCTCCTGGATGGCGGAAACGCCGTCCTTGGGGTAAAACACCAGGATGCAGGTGCCCTTCACGTCCCGGAAGCCCTCCAGGGCGGCCTTGCCGGTGTCCCCCGAGGTGGCCACCAGGATGCAGGCCGTCTTCTTCTCGTCGTTCTTCACCAGGGAGGCGGACAGGAGGTGGGGCAGCATCTGCAGGGCCATGTCCTTGAACGCGCAAGTGGGCCCGTGCCACAGCTCCAGGCAGTAGGTATTCCCGTCCACCGCCCGGACCGGTGCCACCTCCTTCACGTCGAACTTGTCCGGCCCGTAGGCGCTGGCGGCGAAGCCGGACAGCTCCGAGGCGGAGAAGTCGTCCAGATAGGAGTTCATCACATAGACCGCCCGCTGCTGGTAGGACATGTCTTTCATGCTGTCCAGGGCATTGGGGGCCAGGAGGGGAAAGACCTCCGGGGTCAGGAGCCCGCCGTCCGCCGCCAGCCCCTGGGCGATGGCCTCAGCGGCGGTCAGACGGGCATTCCGGTTGCGCGTGCTTACATAGTACATACTTCACTCACTACCCTCATCAGATTATCGTAGAACAGGGCCCGCACCAGCGCCTCGGGATAGTTGCGCCGGAGCAGCCGCTCGTAGAGCCGGTCCATGTCCTGGATGCCGGAAACACCCCGGGGCAGCGTTTCGCAGCCGTCCCAGTCCCCTCCGAGAGACACATTTGCCTCTCCGCCCAGGGCCAGGAAGTGCTCCAGGTGGGCGACGACGGTGTCCAGATCAGCCTCCTCACCCAGAAAGCCGGCGTACAGATTGAGACCGGCCACACCATGATGTTCTATTATCGCAGTAAATTGCGCATCGGTCAAGTTCCTGGGGTCAAAAAATACGGCTCGGGAATTGGAGTGGCTGGCGAAAAAGGGCTTTTGGGCCATCTCCGCCACATCCCAGAACCCGGGGTCGGACAGGTGGGACACGTCCACCAGCATCCCCAGCTCCTCCATCCGCCGGACAAAGGCCCGTCCCAGAGGGGACAGGCCCCGGTCCTGCTCCGCGGCATTGGTCCCCGAGAGGGCGTTGGGCCGGTTCCAGGTGAGGTTCACCGCCCGCACCCCAAGCCGCCAGGCCTCTTCCAGCCGGCCCAGGTCGCAGTCCAGCAGCTCAGCGCCCTCTACAGAGAGGAATGCGGCCGCCTTGCCCCGCCGGAAGGCGAAGCGGGCCTGGGCCGCGGTGGTGCAGTGGGCGATCCGGTCGTGGTTTGCCCCGATCTCCCGGCGGTAGAGGGCCAGTTCCTCCTCAAAAATCCGCCGCAGGGGTCTGCCCTGTTCTCCGCTGTCCCCAAACAGGGCAAAGAACTGGGCGTAGGGGGCGAACTTCCCCACCCGCGCCAGATCCAGGTGTCCGTCGTTCTCGGCCAGGCGGCTCCCCCGCTGATAGCAGCGGAGGATGGTGTCGCAGTGGCCGTCAAAGAGAGGGATGGCGTGGTCCATAGAGCGCACCTCACACAAACGCATTCTCGATCACATAAATTTGGGGGGCCCGGGTCTCCAGCCCATGGGGCGCGTAAATCTCCACCACATCGAACCGGGGCTGGAGGTCCGTGGGGTGCAGGGAGAGCCACAGCTGGGCGGCCGTGCGCAGCCGGTCCTGCTTGCGCCGGTCCACGAAGGCCCCGGCCGTGCCGTAGGCGTCGCTCCTGCGCAGCTTGACCTCTGTAAAGGAGAGAAACCTGTCATTTTCCGCGATGAGGTCGATCTCCCCGAAGCGGCAGCGAAAGCCCGACGCCAGGATGCGCCACCCCCGCCGGCGCAGCTCCTCCGCCGCCAGGGCCTCCCCCCACCGCCCCAGGAGGCGGGCGTTCTCTCCGCCCCTCACAGCTTGCTCAGGAAGGTCCTGCGGTGGATGGGGCAGGGCCCGTACTTCCGCAGGAGCTCATAGTGGCGCTTGGTGGGGTAGCCCTTGTGCTTTTCAAACTCATATTCCGGGTACGTTTGCGCCATCTCCAGCATATAGCGGTCCCGGCTGACCTTGGCCAGGATGGAGGCCGCCGCGATATTGGCGCTGCGGCTGTCCCCCTTCACCACGGTCTCGTGGGGCACGGTGATGCCCCTGTCCCGGTTGCCGTCGATGAGGGCGTAGTCCGCCGCGGGCGAGAGCTTCTGAATGGCCCGCTCCATGGCCAGCAGGCGGGCGTTGAGGATGTTCATGGCGTCGATCTCCCCCTCGTCCGCCCAGGCCACCGCCCAGGCCACCGCCCTCTCCTGGATGACGGGAAACAGCGCCTCCCGGTTTTTCTCCGTGAGCTGCTTGGAGTCGTTGAGCCCCGCGATCTCCAGCTCCGGCGGCAGGATGACGGCGGCGGCGTAGACCGCGCCGGCCAGGGGCCCGGCCCCCGCCTCGTCCGCGCCGCAGACGAGCTGGAACCCCCGGGCCCAGCAGGCCCGTTCGATCTCCCACAGGTCCATGGTCACGCCCCCTCCCCTTCCGGCAGCTCCAGGGTAAAGCGTCCAAGCTTGCCGGAGCGGTACTCGTCCAGCAGGATGCGGGCCATCCGCCCGGTGTCCGGCTCCCCGCCGGAGATGAGAAAGCCCCGCTTCCGGGCGCACCGCTCCAGCAGGTCATAGCCATAGGAGAGGTCCCCCGGCGCCAGGTCCGCCGGGCGGGGCGGTATGTCCACCTTATACCGCTCGGTGAGCGCCTGGGGATAGCGCCCCGCCATCAGCTCCAGGAAGTGGCGGGCGAGGGTCTCGATGTCCATGATCTCGTCCTTCACCGCGCCGGTAAAGGCCAGGTGAAGTCCGGTGTCCGGGTCCTCGAACTTGGGCCAGAGGATGCCGGGGGTGTCCAGCAGCTCCAGACCGGCCTCCACGCTCACCCACTGCTTGCCCCGGGTAACGCCCGGCCTGTCCCCCGCCTTGGCCGACTTGCGCCCGGCCACCTTGTTGATGAAGGTGGACTTCCCCACATTGGGTATGCCCACGATCATGATCCGGATGGGGCGGCCCACCTGCCCCTTGGCCCGCCACTGCTCGATCTTCTCCCGCAGGGCGGCGCGGACCGCGCCGGCAAACTGCCCCACGCCCTTCCCCGACCTGGCGTCGGTCTCCAGGACGGCGATGCCCCGGGCGGCAAACCACGCCCGCCAGCGCCGGGTCCCCTCCGGGTCGGCCTGGTCCGCCCGGTTGAGGAGGACCAGCCGGGGCTTCTCCCCCACCAGGCTGTCGATGTCCGGATTGCGGCTGGAGAGGGGGATGCGGGCATCCACGATCTCCGCCACCAGATCCACGTATTTCAGCTGCTCCGCAATCATCCTGCGGGTCTTGGTCATATGGCCGGGATACCACTGAATCTGCAAGTTGTGCTCCTTTCCCGCTTCCGCTTCGCGGCCGCCCCGGGCGGTCCGATTTCTCTTCTCTGATAAGGGTAGAGTTCCCAACGGCAAAAAAGGGAGAGGCACGCGCCTCTCCCTTTTTTGTCTGAATCAGATCTTCTCCTTGATCTTGGCGCTCTTGCCCACGCGGTCACGCAGGTAGTACAGCTTGGCGCGGCGGACCTTGCCGTGGCGGACCACCTCGATCTTCTCGATGGAGGGGGCGTGGATGGGGAATACCTTCTCCACACCGACGCCGTAGGACACGCGGCGGACGGTGACGGTCTCCTCAATGCCGCCGTGCTTCTTGGCGATCACAGTGCCCTCAAAGACCTGGATACGCTCCCGGTTGCCCTCCTTGACCTTGATGTGGACCCGGACGGTGTCGCCCACGTCGCACTTGGGGGGCTCGGCCTTGAGGTGCTTCTCGGTAAATGCCTTCATGAGATCCATTGTTTTGTTCCTCCTAGTTTATAGGCGTTCATACCGGCCATATCGCGCCGCCCCCGGCGGCAGCCGCAGAGGACCGCCCTTTATTGAGACTGTGGTATTTTACCACAGGGGGCTGCCGATTGCAAGCAAAAAATTCAGAGAAACTCTTTTTTCCGTCCCGCCGGCCCCGCGCTCCGGTGAAACAGCCCGGTGAGGGAGTAAATGAGCCACAGTGTGGTGAGCAGGAGGGTGAAATTGTACCCGGTCAGCCAGAACTGCACGGCGCCGGCCGCCGTCAGGACGGCCAGGGTCACGGCGGAGGACCACCGCACCACCCGCGTCCCACACCGCTCCCCCCACAGCCCCGCGGCCAGGTGCCAGAGGGCCCGCCCGCCGTCCAGCTGGCGTACCGGCAGGAGGTTGAAGGCCGCCAGGCTCAGGTTTACGCCGGAGAAGAGGTACCAGCCCTCCCCACAGGCCGCCCCCGCCGCCGGCGCGAGAAAGGCCAGCGCCAGGTTCACCCCGGGCCCGGCCAGCGCGCAGAGGCAGTGGGCCCCGTGCCCCAGCCTGTGCCGGGCGGACAGGCGCAGCTCGGCGCCCGAGGCCGACAGGCGCAGGAGAGCCACCTCTCCCCCACACAGGCGGATCATAGCCCAGTGTCCCAGCTCGTGGAGCGCGCAGGCCAGCGCCGACCAGAGCAGCACGTTGTCCCGGTCCAGGTAGTAGAGCAGGGCGGCCAGCAGAAGGAAGCCGGGGGTGACCTCCACACGTCGGATGCGCACGCCCTAGGGTTCCGGAATATAGTAGAGGGGGTTGAGGAGCACGCCGTCCTTCCGCAGCTCAAAGTGGAGGTGGGGCCCGGTGACGTTTCCGGTGGCCCCCGACTGGGCCACAAGGTCCCCCCGCTTGACCTCCTGACCCTCCTGGACCAGGAGGGCGCTGCAGTGGGCGTAGAAGGAGGTCACTCCGTTGTCGTGCTGAATCTGGAGGTAGAGGCCGTAGATGTCGCTCTCGCCGATATAGTCCACCACCCCGTCGGCAAAGGCGTAAACCGGCGAGCCGCTGTTGACCGCCAGGTCCACTCCGCAGTGGAACCGATCCTCGCCGTCCACCGGGTGTTCCCGCCAGCCGTAGGTGGAGGAGACCCAGGCGCCCTCCACCCCCTCGATGGGGGACATGACCTCGATGCCCAGGGCATACTTGTCCATGGTGGCGTTCTCGGGCAGGGCAGGGCCGTCGTAGTCCACGTGCTCCACCGCCGGCTCCTCCGGCTCAGGCGTGGGCTCCGGGGTGGGGACGGGCGTGGGCTGGGGCGGAAGAACCTCTGCCGGGGTCTCCTCCTCCGGTGCGCCCTCGATGCCGAAGCGGTGGGACAGGATGGTCTCCGCTGTCAGGGGCTGGGCCGCAAAGGCCCGTTCCGCCTCGTAGGCCGAGGTGTTGGAGACCGTCTTTTCATAGGGCACCTCGGCCTGGCCGTCCCCAAAGACGTCCACCCACAGTCCCCCAAGGGTGTCCAGCACCGGCTCCCCTTCCGAGATGGCGTGGCCCAGATTGGAAAAAACAGCCTGGAAGTCCGTATCCATCCCCATGACGGCCACCAGCCTCTCCCGCAGGAGCGAGATCCGCTCCGGGAAAACCCCCTTGCCGATAAAGACCACCAGAAAGAGGGCGATGCACACCCCAAGCTGGAGCAGGCGCTGTTTCTCCCGCCGGCCCAGGCGGGCGCTCCCCGTCCGGGCCCTTCCCGACGCCGTGCGCGCCCCGCGGCTCAGCTCCCGCCGCGCTCTGTTCCAGGATTGAGCTGTCTTGTGTTCCATACCGGGTCCGCTCCCCTTCTCTGGCGTATTGGATACCCATGTATATGCGGCTGCGGAGGGGGATATGTGCCCAGCTTCCAGGTTTTATGCGCCGGACGGGAGCGCAGGGAATTTTTGCACAGGGTGGAAGGTTCAAAGGCAAAACCGCTTGACAAGGCGGTCCCGAATCACTATAATAAGTAAAGTGTCTGACGGGGTGTGGCGAAGTTTGGTATCGCGCTTGGTTCGGGTCCAAGAGGCCTCGGGTTCGAATCCCGACACTCCGACCAGCAAAGGCCGCCGGCAACAGCCGGCGGCTTTTTGTTATTTCAACAG
>DVHW01000171.1 GCA_018711785.1 Candidatus Galloscillospira excrementavium | reverse complement strand
GCAGCTGCTTTTTGTTGAACAGATAGAAGGCCCGGCGGTAGTAGTCCTCCACCTCGTCCACCGAGATGTTCTCAAAGCAGCCGGCATAGGGGGTGTCTTTCAGAAGGGAAAAGACCGCCTGGGCGTCGGGTGCGGCACACAGGGAGCGGACCGCGGCAGGCTTGAGCTTGTAGTTGAAGGGGAGGAGGACCGAATAATAGGGGTTGTCCCCGGGGAAATAGGTCTTGAGGCGGAGGATGTGGATGATGTTGAGCAGGTCCACCTGCTCTCCGAAGGAGCGAAGGAGCACGGACTTGGTCTCGCCATGATAATGGGCATCCACCACCTTATAAAGATAGGAAAAATAGGCGGTGCGGAGCAGGGCCTCCGTGGCGGTGTAGTCGGGCAGAGCTCCCTCCTCCTGGCCCCGGAGCCGGAGCAGCGGGGCGTAGTAAATGCTGCCCTTCACGGCACTCAGAAGCCCGGCGTAGTCCCGGCACTGGGCCAGGGCCTTCCGGTCCACCCGGCCCTGGGGAAACTCCCCTGGCAGGGCCACCTCCCGGCCCTGGCCGGTCCGCAGGCGCCGCAGGGCGGCCATGATGCCCCGCTGCTCGCTGCCCAGCACGAAGAAAGAGAGGAGCAGCTTGTCCTCCCGGGGGGCGAAGTGGGACAGGGAGAGGTATTCCTTCCACAGCTGGCGGCGCAGGGCGCCCTCCAGCTCCACCCGGCCGGCGTAGCTGCCGCTCATGGCGGAGACGGCGGCGGTCCAGCCGGGCTGGGTGCGCAGGTAGTCCAGCACCTCGCTGGGGTCGGAGAGGGCGGCCATGTGCTCGAAGTCCTGGAAGCGGAGCCGCTTGCCATAGAGGGCGCGCACCTTGGCGGTAAGGGCGCCGTAGCGCATGAGGGCGTTAAGCATGGGCCTCTCCCACGATGCGGCGGAAAAGAATCTCCACCCAGCGGTCCCGGTTGCGGCGATAAGCGGACTCCACACTCGCCAGTGACTCGGAGAGCTTCTGGTCCGAGCGGGCCATGCTCTCCTGGGCGGAGCGCTCCTCAGCCTGCTCTACCATCTGGATGCGGCGGTCCGCCCGGGCAAAGTAGTCCTCCCGCAGCCGCTGGGTATCCCGGGCCAGATCCTGGTCCAGAGAGGCCTCCTTCTCCTGGGCCTCCTGGGCGATCTCCCTGGCGCTATGCTCTGCCTCGATGATTTTGTTGACCAGCTCCACATATTCCATAGCCATGTCCTCGACCTGTTTTGCAAAATGTTGTGCAACGAGATGCACCTGTCTGAAATGCTCCATCATACTATCACTCCGGCGAGGAGAAGTCCACGGGAAACTGCACAAAAATTTTTCTGAATTCCGACGAGAAATTTATTTTGTCCAAAAAACAGGGGAGCAGAAGAGGTGATATGGGATTGTTTTTTGCGTGGGGAAAAGCTATAATAAAATCTAACTATCTCCTCAGAGCCGGCCCCACAGCCGGAAGGGGAATGACGACAGGAGGAAAACCCATGGAGAAAGCCACGAAACTGCTCCGGCTCCTGGAGGAGGACTGCACCCTCAACCGCGCGCAGCTCGCCGCCATGACCGGGATGACGGAGGAAGAAGTCCAGGCCGCCATCAAGAAATACGAGGAGGAACAGGTGATCCTGGGCTACAAGGCCATTGTGGACTGGGACAGCACCGACCGGGAGGCGGTCACCGCCCTCATCGAGGTCAACGTCACCCCCCAGCGGGAGGAGGGCTTCGACCGGGTGGCCGAGCGGATCTACCAGTACGACGAGGTGGAGAGCGTCTACCTCATGTCCGGGTCCTTCGACCTGACCGTCATCATCTCGGGCCGCACCCTGCGGGAGGTGGCCCAGTTTGTGGGCGAGCGCCTGGCCCCCCTGGAGGACGTGACGGGCACGGCCACCCACTTTATCCTGAAAAAATACAAGGAGAAGCACCTGATCTTTACCAAGCAGGGGCCCGGGGAAAGGGAGTTCATTTTCGTATGATGGAGTATGAGAAGATATTGTCCCAGCGCATCCAGCGGGTGCAGCCCTCGGGTATCCGCCGGTTTTTCGACATCCTGGAGGAGATGAAGGACGCCATCTCCCTGGGCGTGGGGGAGCCCGACTTCGTTACCCCCTGGCACATCCGGGACGCGGGCATCTACTCCCTGGAGAAGGGAAAGACCCGCTACACCTCTAACGCCGGCCTGGCCGAGCTGCGCCGGGAGATCGCCTCCTATCTGAACCGGCGGTTTGACTTGAAGTACGACTTCGCCAGCCAGATCGTGGTCACCGTGGGGGGCAGCGAGGGCATCGACCTCGCCATCCGCTGCCTGGTGAACCCGGGGGACGAGGTCATCGTCCCCGTGCCCTCCTTTGTGTGCTATGGCCCCCTGGTGGAGATGGCGGGGGGCACGCCGGTCTACCTGGAGCTGAAGGCGGAGGACGAATTCCGCCTGACGCCCGACGCCCTGCGCGCCGCCATCACCCCCCGGACCAAGGCCCTGGTGCTCCCCTTTCCCTCAAACCCCACCGGCGGCATCATGGAGCGGAAGGACCTGGAGGCGGTGGCCGGCGTGCTCCGGGGCACCGACATCATGGTCATCTCCGACGAGATCTACGCCGAACTGACCTACGGCCAGAAGCATGTCTCCCTGGCCAATCTCCCGGATATGTACGAGCGCACCATCGTGGTCAACGGCTTCTCCAAGAGCCACGCCATGACCGGCTGGCGCATGGGGTATGTCTGCGGGCCCGCTCCGGTTATCCAGCAGCTGCTCAAGCTCCACCAGTTCGGCATCATGTCCGCCCCCACCACCAGCCAGTACGCCGCCATCGAGGCCATGCGCAACGGGGACAGGGACATCGAGAGGATGCGGGACGAGT
>DVHW01000170.1 GCA_018711785.1 Candidatus Galloscillospira excrementavium | reverse complement strand
GGGAAAGACTGCCAGAGAGATCCCATAGAGGACAGCCGCTGCCGCTGCAATGGCCTGAACCTTATTCTCCCCCAGCCAGGTAAGGGCGTCCGGCGGCAGGCCGGGAATCTTTTCCCCCCACCGGTCCAGGGCGTACCAGAGTACCAAGGCCGCCACCACACAGCAGGCCAGACGGGTGAGAGTCTCCCGCCGGCCTTCGCTCCACTCCAATTCCGCCACCTCCTTCCATCTCCGCTCAATACTATATTATATATAGCGGGAAAAGGGATGTGATAGAAGGGAGGATTTGCAATGGAATGGAACAGGGCTCAGGCTTTCATCACCCGGACGCCGGAGGCGCGGAGCAGCTGCTCCTGGGGCTGGGTGAGGCCGCGGTCAGTAATGACGGTGTGGACGCAGGAGAGGGGAAAGACGGCGGCGGTGGCGCAGCCGCCTACCTTGTCTGAGGTGGTGAGGACGATCATCTTGCTGGCGGTCTCCGCCATGTAGCGCACCACCTCGGCCCGGAATAGGTTGATGGTGGACACGCCCTTGTCCGGGCTGATGGCGTCGGTGCCGATGAAGCACTTGTCCACCGAGAACTGGGACAGGCACAGCTTGGTCAGGGGGCCCACATTGGTCTCGGCGTCGTGCTGAAAGGAGCCGCCCAGGAGCACCACCTCCAGGGAGGGGCAGTCCCGGACGAAGTTGGTGAGAAAGACCGAATTGGTGATGATGGTCACCCCCCGCTTGGCGGCCAGCTCCCGGGCCAGCAGGGAACAGGTGGAGCCGGTCTCCACGATGACGGTCTCCCCGTCGCTGACCAGACTGGCGGCGGCCTGGGCGATGCGGAGCTTGTCCTCATAGTGGTTCCACATGCGGGTGGAGATGTCATAGCCGGTGACCACCGGCACCGCGCCGCCGTGGGTGCGCTTGAGTACGCCTCGCTCCTCCAGCTTCTTCAGGTCCTGGCGGATGGTGACCAGAGAGACCCCCAGCTTATCGGTGAGCTCCGTGACGGTCACCTTGTCCTGGGTTTGGAGCAGGTCAATGATGGCGAGCTGTCTTGCGTTGAACAAGAGAGCGGCCTCCTTCCGTGGAATGGATGTTCTCCCCCCGGCAGCAGAGCGGCGGGGAGGGCAGAGAAACGGCTCAGGGAGCGAGAGAGCCAATTCTATCAATGTCATCGTAATTATAGCAATTCTGACCCGCTTTTGCAATCGAAACCACAAAATCAGGCGGTGGAGAGGCGGGAGTGTCTCTGAACATTTTGGGAGCCGGGGCATGAGATGGGGTCTCAGGCCAGGGCGGTACAGGTGAGGGGCCAGAGAAAGGGAGAGGCTACCGGAGACCGGGGAGGTCTCCGGCGCGCCGATAGCAGCGGGGCGGCGTTTCAACAGGTGGAGAGAGCGGGCGGCGCTCTGCCGCGCATCTTGCACCTTAGAGCGGACTTTCCTCCATGTAGAGTGGGGGAGAGACCGCCGTGCAGGATGCGACCCGGGACACCCTGGCGCCGGCGGAGGCGGCGCTGCTGGAAAACGGAGCGTCCGAGTGGACGGCCCTCCAAACAGAATAACGTTAGATCCTCCGGCGGGCAGCGGGGACAGGACCACCGGAGACATGCAGAGAGGGAACGCTCAGGAAACGGAGCGCCCCTCTGAAACTGTGGGCGGAAAAAGGACGGTTTTCGCCCGCCGATTTGTTAAAATTGCCCGCCGCTTTTTCTCCGGAGCGCTCTTGTGCCGGACCCCGCTTTGGCTTATACTTAGTACCAATAGGATCATAAAAGGAAAGAGGAGGGGCGTGTTGGAATGGCCCAGCAAAACGAGCTATTGGAGCTCCAGAACGGCAGCGACGTGCGGGGGGTGGCCCTGCCCACTCCGTCGGGCAAGCCGGTCAACCTGACGGCGGAGGCGGCCTGCCGCATCGCGGGCGGTTTTGCCCAATGGCTGAAAAAGCGCACCGGGAAGGAGGCCCCCCGCATCGGCGTAGGGCATGACTCCCGGGTCACGGCGGAGGACCTGAAGCGGGCAGTGTTCCGGGGCCTGAGCGCCCAGGGCGTGCGGGGGATGGACTGCGGCCTGGCCTCCACCCCGGCCATGTTCATGGGCACCGTATTCCCCGAGACCGCCTTCGACGGCTCCATCATGATCACAGCCAGCCACCTGCCCCGGGAGCGCAACGGCCTGAAGTTTTTTACAAAAGACGGCGGCCTGGATAAAGGGGACATCCGGGCGGTGCTGGAACTGGCAGGGGACATCCCGCCCGCAGAGACTCCGGTAGACGTCCCCAGCTCAGACCTGATGGACCTGTACGCCATTTCCCTGCGGGACAAGATCACCGCGGGGGTGGGGGACGGCAAGCGCCCGCTGGAGGGCCTGCACATCGTGGTGGACGCGGGCAACGGCGTGGGCGGCTTCTTTGTCACCGACGTGCTGGGGCCCCTGGGGGCCAAGTGCACCGGCAGCCAGTTCCTGGAGCCGGACGGCAACTTCCCCAACCACATCCCCAATCCGGAGGACAAGACGGCCATGGACTCCATCCGGAAAGCGGTGCTGGCGAACCAGGCCGACCTGGGCATCATCTTTGACACCGACGGGGACCGGATGTCCGCCGTCCTCTCCGACGGGGAGGGGGTCAACCGGGACGCCATCATCGCCATGATGGCCGCTATTCTGGCCCCCGACTACCCCGGCTCCACCATCGTCACCGACTCGGTGACCTCCGACCGGCTCACCGACTTCCTCGCCGGCCTGGGGCTGAAGCACCGCCGGTTCAAGCGGGGGTACAAGAACGTCATCAACGAGGCCATCCGCCTCAACGCCGAGGGCACCCTCACCCCCCTGGCCATCGAGACCTCGGGCCACGGGGCCATGAAGGAGAACTACTTTCTGGACGACGGGGCCTACCTGGCGGTGAAGCTCATCACCGCCGCCGCCCGGATGCGGCGGGAGGGGAAGAAGCTGGAGTCCCTCATCGCCGCCCTGCCCCCGGCGGGGGAGGCCCTGGAGCGGCGCATCCCCATCTCGGGGGCGGACACCGCCGCCTACGGCGCCCAGGTGCTGGAGGCCTTCCGCACCCGGGCGGAGGAGAGGGGCTATACCCTGGCCGACACCTGCGAGGGCGTCCGCCTCACCTGGCCCGGGGAGGGCTGGCTGCTGCTGCGCATGTCCCTCCACGACCCCCTGCTCCCCCTCAATGTGGAGAGCATGGCCCCCGGCGGCTGCGGGAAATTCCTGGCCGCGGCGGAGGAGCTGCTGGCCGGGTTTGACCGACTGGATCTGAGCGTGTTACATTAAAGAGATTCCCGCCGTCCGGCGGGTCACACGGGAAAGGAAGGGTTTCATGGAACGGAACAAATACAGAGACCTGGAGATCGCCGCCACCAAGGCGCGGCTGCTGGGGTGGGAGATGGTGCACGACGCCAAGTCGGGCCACCCCGGCGGCTCCTTCTCCGCCATGGACGCGATGACCGTCCTCTATTTCGACATCATGCGCATCGACCCGGCCAGGCCGCAGGACCCGGACCGGGACCGCTTCGTCCTCTCCAAGGGCCACTGCACCCCGGCCCTCTACCCCCTGCTGGCCCTGCGGGGCTATTTCCCGGTGGAGGACCTGAAGCTCTTCCGCTCCATTGAGGGCCACCTCTCCGGCCACCCGGACATGGTCCACGTGAAGGGCGTGGACATGTCCACCGGCAGCCTGGGCCAGGGCATCTCCGCCGCCGTGGGCATGGCCATGGCGGGGAAGATGGACCATAAGGACTACCGGGTCTACGCGGTGATGGGGGACGGCGAGATCGAGGAGGGCCAGGTGTGGGAGGCCGCCATGGCCGCCACCAAGTACCAGCTGGACAACCTGTGCGCCGTGCTGGATGTGAACGGCCTCCAGATCGACGGCAAGACCGACGACGTGATGCCCTCCGGCCCGCTGGACCAGAAGTTTGCGGCCTTTGGCTGGAACGTCATCCCGGTGGACGGCCACGACTACGGCGCCCTGGAGGACGCCTTCCGTCAGGCCGAGGCCTGCAAGGGCAAGCCCACCCTGCTGCTGGCCCACACCATCAAGGGCAAGGGCATCGCCCTCATGGAGGGGGACTACACCTGGCACGGAAAGGCCCCCAACGACGAGCAGTACGCCCAGGGCCGGGCCGAGCTGGAAGCCAGACTGGCGGAATTGGAGGGGAAGTAAGATGGCAGAGAAGATCGCAACGAGAGCCGCCTACGGCAAGGCCCTGGTGGCCCTGGCGGAGCAGCACCCCAACCTGGTGGTGCTGGACGCCGACCTCTCCAAGTCCACCATGACCTATGAGTTCTCCAAGGCCCACCCGGACCGCTTCTTCAACATGGGCATTGCCGAGGGCAATATGATGACCGTGGCCGCCGGCTTGGCCACCTGCGGCAAGAAGGTGTTCGCCAACTCCTTCGCCATGTTCTCCGCCGGCCGGGCCTTTGAGCAGGTGCGCAACTCCATCGCCTACCCCCACCTGAACGTGACCGTGGTTGGTTCCCACGGCGGCGTGTCCGTGGGGGAGGACGGGGCCACCCACCAGTGCATCGAGGACTGCGCCATCATGCGCGCCATCCCGGGTATGCTGGTGCTGAACCCCTGCGACGGCAACGAGATGGCCCTGGCGGTGGAGGCCCTGTTGAACTACGACGGCCCCGCCTACCTGCGCCTGGGCCGCCTGGCGGTGGAGACCGTCACCGACGCCATCCCCGGCTACCGCTTTGAGCTGGGCAAGGGCGCCGTGCTCCGGGCGGGCAGCGACGTGACCGTGGTGGCCACCGGCCTCATGGTGCAGGAGGCCCTTGCCGCCGCCGAGACCCTCGCCGGAGAGGGAATCTCGGTGCGGGTGGTGGACATGCACACCATCAAGCCCATCGACGGCGAACTGCTGGAGCAGTGCGCCCGGGAGACCGGCTGCATCGTCACCAGCGAGGAGCACAACATCGTGGGCGGCCTGGGGAGCGCCGTGTGCGAGTACCTCTCCGGCGTGTGCCCGGTGCCGGTGGTGCGCCACGGGGTCAACGACGAGTTCGGCCGCTCCGGCGAGGCCAAGCAGGTCCTGGCCCACTACGGCCTGAACGCCGAGGGGGTGGCCGCCAAGGTGCGGCAGGCCCTCAGGCTCAAGAAGTAATACCACCCGGAGCGGGGGCGCGGCAGCGCCCCCGCCCCCACGTTTTCAGGAGGAATCTTTTTGGACATCAAACTCATCGCGCTGGACCTGGACGGCACCCTCCTGGGCGCCGACCACGCCCACATCCCCCAGCGGAACCTGGACGCCCTGCGCGCCGCCGCGGAACGCGGGGTGCGCATCGCTATCGCCAGCGGGCGGAGCTGGTCCCTCATCCGGGAGACCGCCCGGGACCTGGGGGTGGTACGCTACGGCATCACCGCCAACGGGGCCTATGTCCTGGACGCCGTTACCGGGGAGACGATGGGCCAGACCGGCATGGACCGGGAGCAGTGCGCCGCCATCATCGGTATCCTCCGCAGGTATGACCTGCCCTATGAGCTGTATATCGACGGGGACAACTATGTCCAGCGCTCCGAGCTGGAGGGGATGGCACAGTACGCCCTCTCCGACCAGTTCCGGGACATGTTCCTGCGCAACGCCACCATCGTGGACGACATGCTCTCCGCCCTGGACGCCGGAACGCCGGAGAAGTTCGACGTCTTTTACGTTCCCCCGGAGGTCCACGACCCCCTGCTGGCGGAGCTGGAGGCCACCGGGCCCTTCGGCCGCGCGGGGGCCCTGGGCTCCAACCTGGAGATCACCGCCGTGGGGGCCAACAAGGGGGCGGCCCTCGCCGCCCTCAGCGCCCGGCTGGGCCTGACAGCGGGGGAGGTCATGGCCTTCGGCGACGCGGACAACGACCTGGAGATGCTCTCCTGGGCGGGGTGGTCCTTCGCCATGGGCAACGCCTGCCCGGCGGCCAAGGCCGCCGCCCGTTACACCACCGGCACCAACGCCGAGGGGGGCGTGGGCATGGCGGTGGAGCAGTACGTCCTGGACCGTTGAGACACGGATAGACCCGTTTCACCCCTGGGAAATGGCCGCCGGCGGGCGGCCATTTTTGCTGGGCTCTCCGGGCATGGCGGCAGAGAACGGACGGAGAAGGTTTTGTCCTTTCCGGGGGGCAAAACCCGGGACAAGACGGGAAAAATTCATGAAATCTTACAGAACTCTTTATGGAGATATGCTATAATGGCCCCACCAAACCGAGAGAGGAGGGGAGAAGGTGGCCGATTTTCTCACCGCGCCCCAGGCGCTCTTTGACCAGCTGACCGCCGCCATGGCTGCGAACGGCGCGGCCTGGGCCTGGTTTACCACGGTGGTGCGCTTCCTGTTCCCCGTGCTGGCCCTGCTCATCCTGGTGCGGGCCATCCGCTCCCTGCTCCGGGTGCCCCACACCCCCGAGGTCTGGGCCCACCTGTCCCTCCCCAACGGGGCGGAGGAGCCCCTCACCCACTGGGAGAACATCCTGGGCCGGGCGCCGAACTCCGACGTGGTGCTCAACTACCCCACGGTCTCCCGGCAGCACGCGGCTCTTATCCGGGGGGAGGACGGGGTGTGGACCGCCTATGACCTGGGCTCCAAGGGGGGCGTGACGGTGAACGGCGCACCTCTGGAGGGGAGCGCCCGCCTGGCCTACGGCGACGTGCTGGGCCTGGGCGGGGTGGAGACCGTCCTCAAGCCCCTCTCCCTGGAGGAGGAGCGGGAGCAGCGGGCGCGGCGGGAGCAGGCGAGGCCCTCCTCCCATCTGCTGGAGTTTTTGCTGCTGACGGTGTTCCAGGTCCTCGCCGCCCTCCAGCTCATCGTGTCGGAGGGAGAGGGGGCCAGCGTGGGCATCCCCCTGGCCTTCTTCTGCCTCACCGCAGCCATGTGGGCCTATTTCCTCACCATGCGGGCCCTGCACCGGGTGGGGTTTGAGATGGAGACCATCGCCTTTTTCCTCACCACCCTCTCCCTGGCGGTGACCGCCTCGTCGGCCACCGATGCCCTGTTCAAGCAGTTTCTGGCAGCGGTGCTGGGGCTGGCCGTGTTTCTGGTGCTGGGGGCGGTGCTCCGGGACCTGGAGCGGGTGAAGAAGCTGCGCTGGCTGGCCGCCGCCGGGGCGGTGGGCCTGCTGGCCCTCACCGCCCTGCTGGGCACCACAGCTTTCGGGGCCCGGAACTGGCTGGTCATCGGTTCGCTGTCCATCCAGCCCTCGGAGCTGGCCAAGGTGTGCTACATCTTCGCCGGGGCGGCCACGCTGGAGCGGCTGTTCCGCAAGCGGAACCTGACCCTGTTCATGGTGCTCACCGCGGCCTGCCTGGCCTGCCTGGCCTATATGAGCGATTTGGGCACGGCGGCCATCTTCTTTGTCACCTTCCTGGTCATCGCCTACCTCCGGTCCGGCGACTGGGCCACCCTGGCCCTGGTGACCGGGGCGGCCGCCTTTGCCGCCGGGCTGGTGGCCTTCCTGCGGCCTTACATCCTGAATCGCTTTGCCACCTGGGGCCACGCCTGGGAGTACGCCTCCAGCGGGGGCTACCAGCAGACCCGCACCATGTCGGCCGCCGCCTCCGGCGGGCTGGTGGGCGTAGGCGCGGGGGAGGGGTGGCTCCACAACATCGGCGCGGCGGACACCGACTTGGTGTTCGGTATGCTCTGTGAGGAGTGGGGGCTTATCATCGCGGTGCTGGCAGTAGCCTGTATCGTCACCCTGGCGGTCTTTGCCGTCCGCGCCTGCGCCGCCGGACGGAGCAGCTACTACACCATCGCCGCCTGCGCCGCCGCCTCCCTCATGGCCTTCCAGACCTGCCTCAACGTGTTCGGCTCGGTGGACCTGCTGCCCCTGACCGGGGTGACCTTCCCCTTTGTCTCCAACGGGGGCACCTCCATGGTGTGCTCCTGGGCCCTGCTGGCCTTTCTGAAGGCCACGGACACCCGGCCCAATGCCAGCTTTGCCATCCGCCTCCGGCCCCGGCAGACCGCCGGGGAGACCCGGACGGCCCGAGAGGAGGGCGCGGCGTGAAGAAAATCGAAAAGCGTTCGGTGTTCTGCCTGGTCCTGGCGCTGGCCCTGGCGGTGGGACTGGGGGTGTTTGTGGTCCTGTTCTTCCTGAACGGGGGGCGGTGGGTGTCCTTTGCCGCCAACCGGCACCTCTACAACAGCGCCGGCCAGCTGAAGGTGGGCCGGGTGCTGGACCGGGACGGGGACGTCCTCAGCTGGGTGGAGGAGAACGGCACCCGCACCTACTACAACAATGCCACCGTCCGCAGGGCCACCCTCCACGCGGTGGGGGACGCCCAGGGGAAGATCGGCACCGGGGCCCTCACCGCCTTTGCCGACCTGCTCTCGGGCTACAACCCCCTGACCGGGGCCTACTCCCCCCTGGGGGAGGGCAACGACCTGTACCTGACCCTGGACGCCCGCCTCAACTACGAGGCCTACCAGGCCCTGAACGGCCGGAAGGGGGCGGTGGGGGTCTACAACTACAAGACCGGGGAGATCCTCTGCATGGTCTCCACCCCCACCTACGACCCCCTGAACGTGCCCGAGGACCTGGAGACCAGCGAGGAGTATGAGGGGGCCTACCTCAACCGCTTCCTCTCCAGCGCCTATGTGCCCGGGTCGGTGTTCAAGACCGTCACCCTCCATGCCGCCATCGAAACCCTGCCCGACCTCTTCGAGCGGACCTGGACCTGTACCGGCTCGGTGAGCGTGGGGGGCGAGACCATCACCTGCCCCCGGGCCCACGGGGAGCTGGACATCGCCGGGGCCTACGCCAACTCCTGCAACGGGGTGTTCGGCCAGCTGGCTGCCGAGCTGGGGGGCGACACCTTGGAGCGGTACGCCGGACAGGCGGGCCTGACCTCCAGTTACAGCGTCAACGGCATCGACACCGCTCCCGGCCGGGTGGACCTGTCCTCGGCTTCCGGCGGCCAGGTGGCCTGGGCCGGGGTGGGGCAGTACACCGACACCCTCAACCCCTGCGCCCTGATGGTCTACATGGGGGCCATCGCCAACGGCGGGACGGCCGCAGTGCCCCAGCTGGTGCTCCGGACGGAAAACGCCCTGGGGATGGAGAGCGGCTACCACAGCCGGAGCACCGGCCGGCTGGTCTCCTCCTCCACGGCGGAGACCCTGGCCGAGCTGATGGCCAACAACGTGGCGGAGACCTACGGGACCGGGCGGTTTCCCAATATGGACCTCTGCGCCAAGACGGGCACCGGCGAGGTGGGGGGCGGACAGCAGCCCAACGCCTGGTTCGCCGGGTTCCTGCGCAACGAGGACGCGCCCTACGCCTTTGTGGTGGTGGTGGAAAACGGCGGCAGCGGCAACGATGTGGCCGGGAGCATCGCCGCCCGGGTGCTGGATGCCCTGGTCAACGGGTACTAAAGGGATGCAGAGGGCAAGCGGCCCCCATTTCCGCAGATACGAGAAAATCAACCCCCAGCGCAGGGCTGCACAAAGTGCAGACCCGCGCTGGGGGTCGTTTGCTCTGAGATATGCCTGAGACAGGTCAATCCCCGTCAGTCAGGCTGCGCAGTCCGGCCACGTGGTGGACCGGAAGGGAGAACACTGCCACCGCGTGGCCCTGCTTGGGCCCGGCTTTCTCCATGATGGAGCGCATGGTGGTTTTCTCATCCTCCTGCCGGGTGACGATATACAGCAGCTCCTGCTCCTCGGCGATGGATACACCGAAGAAGTACGACTCCTTGACATTTCCCACGCCCTTGGCGTGGATGATGGTGCCGCCGCCGGCACCGGCGGAGCGGGCGGCATCCATCACCTGCTCCGCATGGCCCTTCCGGGCAATGGCCACCACCAGGGAGAAGCGGTTTTCTTCCATGTTCGTCACCTCATTTTGTTCCAGGGTCTGCCCCTGGGTCAGATATTGCAGACAGGCGCTCCCTGCCGAGCGGAGCGGGACGGTGAAGCAGATGCCCCCGCCGGGGGAGTTGATGTCCATGGTCCGCACCAGCCCCCGCAGGATCCGGGGGACCGTGGAGCCGGGCATAACGGCGGAGAGCAGGAGCTTCTCGGTCTTTTCGATGCCCAGCAGATCCAGGGTCCTCTTCTGGGCGGTGCCGTCGCACAGGGCGGCGGAGAGGGTACGGATGCCGTTCTCGGAAAAGAACTGCACAAAGCGATCTCCGTACTCCCGGCTGATGATGGTAACCATATAGTACATACGCATCATGGCACCTCGAATTCCTTAAAACGTAATGATGTCGTCATCCGCGCCGTCCGCCGCATCCGCGACGACCTCCGGCTCCTCCAGAGCGCGGCGGGAGCGGAACTTGTGGTAGATGCCCAGCAGCTGGATGGTGATCAGGGGGGTCATGGCCACCATGGCCACCACGTCGAAGGCATCCACCACCACGTTGCCCCCCACGCCCAGGCAGGCGCCGGCGGCCAGGGGCAGGAGGAAGGTGGCCGTCATGGGGCCGGAGGCCACGCCGCCGGAGTCAAAGGCGATGGCGGTGAAGATGGGCGGGCAGAAGAAGGTAAGGACACAGGCGATGAGATAGCCGGGGATCAGCAGGGCCATGATGGGCAGCCCCGTCAGCACCCGGAGCATGGCCAGGCCCACCGAGATGGCCACGCTGATGGACAGGCTGAGCGACAGGGCCTTGGAGGGGATGGTGCCGGCGGTGATCTGGACCACCTGCCGGTTGAGCACGTGGACGGCGGGCTCGGCCGCCACGATGAAGTAGCCGATGACCATGCCGATGGGGACCAGGATCCAGTTGTAGGACAGGCTGCCGATGAGCTGCCCCACATAGCTGCCCACGGGCATGAAGCCCACGTTGACGCCGGTGAGGAAGAGGACCAGCCCCACATAGGTGTAGATGAGGCCCACGCCGATGCGGGCCAGCTCGGTCCAGCTCAGATGGAGCTGGAAGACCTGGAACAGGAGGAAAAAGACGATGATGGGCAGCAGAGCCACCAGGACCTCCTCCAGATAGGTGGGGAAGGCGCTGAGGAAGGAGAGGCCCAGCTCCCTGGAGTCGTCGGCGATAAGGACCGCGGAGGAGATATATTCTCCCGTGCCGCCGTAGAGGATACCCAGGACCATGACCGCGATGATGGGACCGGCGGAGGACAGGGCCACCAGGCCGAAGCTGTCGTTCTCCGCGTCGCTGTCGCTCCGGATGGAGGCGACGCCCACACCCAGGGCCATGATAAAGGGCACCGTCATGGGCCCGGTGGTAACGCCGCCCGAGTCAAAGGCCACCGCAAGAAAGGCGTCGGGGACGAACTGGGCCAGGATGAAGATAAAGACATAAATTCCAATCAGCAGGTAGGAGAGCTTGATGCGCAGCAGCATGCGGAACATGGCCACCACCAGGAAGAAGCCCACGCCCACCCCAACGGCCAGGATCAGGGTCAGGTTGGGGATGCCGGGCACCTGCTCGGCCAGAACCTGCAGGTCGGGCTCAGCCACCGTGATGAAGATGCCCAGCAGCATGCTCACCAGGGCGATGAGCCAGACGTTGCGGGATTTGGTGACCGCGGAGCCCACATGGGAGCCGATGGGGGTCATGGCCAGGTCGGCTCCCAGGGTGAACAGGCCCATGCCCAGAATCAGCAGCACCGCGCCGAGGACAAAGCCCATGAGCAGGCTGTTGGGCACCGGAGAAATGGTAAAGCAGAGGAGAAAGACGATGCCGGTCACCGGCAGGACCGAGGAGAGGGACTCCTTCAGCTTCTCCACGAGAATGGTGCGGTTCTTTTTCAGCAGCAGTCGGTTGGATTTCCTCACAGAACACCTCGCTTTTTAGACGGAAACTGATCGTATATAGGATAACACAAAAATGGAAAAAGGGAAGTCCCAATCAGGGGGATGGCGGAGGTTCCCCGATTCGGCGGAAAAAGCGGGGCAGCCCCTCCAGCAGCATGGCCGCCGCGGGGGAGAGGGGGCGGTGCCTGGGGTAGAGCAGGTAGAACTGCCGCTCCAGCAGGGGGCTGTCGTAATCAAAGGCCAGCACCCTGCCCTCGTCCGCCGGCTCGGCGGCGGCGAGGCCGGAGAGGATGGAGATGCCCAGGCCGCTCTTGACGGCCTGGAGGACGCTCCCGGTGCTCTCCAGCTGGGCGGCCAGGTTGAGCTCCTTGGGGTCCAGGCCGATGGAGCGGAGGAACTCCTCCGCCCGCTTTCGGGTGCCCGAGCCGGGCTCCCGCACCAGAAAGGGGGAGCGCCTCAGCACGTCGGGGGTCATCACGCCGTTCAGCGCCCGGTATTCCTGGGTATTGGGGGTCACGATGGCCAGCCGCTCGGAGAGCAGGGGGACGCAGGTCAGGCCGGTGCGGCGGACC
>DVHW01000169.1 GCA_018711785.1 Candidatus Galloscillospira excrementavium | reverse complement strand
TGATGGCGTCCTTGGGGCAGACCTCCTCACAGGGGTGGGCCAGGCAGCCCTGGCAGCCCTCGGTGACCAGCACCCGCTTCTCCGGACAGCCATTGCAGGCAAACTTGATGATATTGATCAGGGGCGGAGTGTAGTAGGTGTCCGCCCGGTCGGCCGCCTCGATATTGTCCGAGAGGGGGGCGTGCTCCGCCGCGCTGCGGCAGGGAAGCCCCATGGCCAGGCGCAGGCGCTCGCCGATGATGGCCCGCTCCAGAAATACGTCGTTGCGGTAATTGCCCACTTCGCCGGGGATGATTTTATAGGGAAGCTCCTCGATCCGCTTGTCTACCGGCCACTCGGTGTGGTAGGCCATCCGGGCCACTTCCCGAAAGACTCTGTGGCGGAGCTCCTGGATACGGGTCTCCACGCCTCTCATACGAACAACTCCTTCTCTATCACGACTGCTTTGGTTTTTGGGGGACTGCCCCGCAGACAGAGGCAGACCCGGTACAGAATACAATAGAATGCCTCCCCTGTAAAGGGCTTTGGAACAAAAAATTTCACGATTTTGCTCCTATTTCGGGCTGAGGGGTCTCCTCCCAGTAGGAACGGGCGAGGGACTGCCAGTGGGCCCGGTCCTCCTCCGTGATGGTCCGCAGGACCCGGCAGGGATTTCCCACGGCGATAACGTCGTCCGGCAGGTCCCGGGTGACCACCGAGCCGGCGCCGATGACCACCCGGCTGCCGATGGTGACGCCGGGGTTGACAACGGTGCTGCCGCCCACCCACACATCGTCCCCGATGGTGATGGGACGGCCAAACTCCAGGCCGGAGGCACGCACCTCGGCGTCGATGGGGTGCCCGGCCGTGTATAGGCAGACCCGGGGGCCGAAGAGGACGTTGCGGCCGATGCGGACCTCGCACACATCCAGGATAACGCAGTCGTAGTTGGCATAAAAGGGACCGGCGATGTGGATGTGGCTGCCGTAGTCGCAGCGGAAGGTGGGCTCCACCCAGATGGGCCCGCCGCAGGTGCCCAGCAGCTCCCGGAGCAGCGCCTTCCGGCGCGCTGCCTCATGGGGCGCGGTCTGGTTGAACTGAAAGGTGAGCTCCGAGGCGCGCAGGCGCGCCTGCCGCAGGGTCTCATGTTCAGACTGATACAGCATGCCGGAGAGCATGCGCTCCCGCTCGGTCATATAGCTTCCTCCTCTGGGGACGCTCCAGTCCAGTAGCGGACCTTCTCCGGGTCGAACTGGTCCTCTCTGGGCCGGGACTCGGCCGGATAGCCCAGCGCCACGATACCGACGGGGAGCATTCGGTTTGGCAGATGAAAGTAGTCCCGGAACGCGTCGATGCGCTCGGTCCGCGGGGCGATGCCGCACCAGCAGGCCCCCAGCCCCTGGTGGACCGCCTCGATGAGGATGTTCTCGATGGCGGCGGCACAGTCCTGGAGCAGATAGCCCTCCAGCGGGTTGGCCTCCCGGTCGGCCAGCACCAGAATGGCGGCACCGGCAGAGGCCATCATGCCTGTGTAAGGGGAGAGGGTGGTCATGTCCCGGAGAGTGCTCCGGTCCTGGAGGACGAGAAAGCGCCAGCCCTGGGTGTTGCGGGCGGTGGGGGCGTTCATGGCGGCCCGGAGCAGCTCGGTGAGCTTTTCCGGCTCCACCGGCCGGTCCTCATAGCGGCGGATGCTGCGGCGGTCAAACAGTTCCTTGAGCATAGGACACCTCCGTGTTGTCCCGCAGGGCGGGATTTGTCGCTGCGGTCCTCCCCGGACGGGACGAAACGCCTGTACCGGGGAGGAAGACAGTACTATTATACCAGCCCTGGCCACAAGAGAAAAGAGGAGTGGAAAAAGTTTGTGAAAAAGTTTGACAAGTCGGGCCGCCTCATGTAAACTAATAGACATCAAACTCCTGTGATTTTACGCAGGAGAAGTGTGTTGTGCCTGTGGGGGAGCTGGGCTGGGGATGCGCCAAGCCTGGCCGCCGTGGGCGGAAAACGGCCGTCTTCGCTGGGCGTTTTACACAGCGGGCGGGACTCCATGGTCAGGTGAGGAAGGCATGAGAAAACAAAAGGTCTCCAGCGCGGTGATCCGCCGGCTGCCCAGATACTACCGGCATTTGAATGAGCTCCACCTGTCCGGGACGGTGCGCATCTCCTCCAGCGCCTTGGGCAAGTCCATGGGCCTGACCGCCTCCCAGATCCGGCAGGACCTCTCCTGCTTTGGCGAATTTGGACAGCAGGGGTACGGATATAATGTGGAAAAGCTCCGGGGGGAGATCTCTGATATCCTGGGGATGAACAGCGGCCACACCGCGGTAGTCCTGGGCGCGGGCAACCTGGGCCGGGCCCTGATTGAGAATTTCCACTTCGAGCTCAGCGGCTTTCACCTGGCCGCCGCCTTTGACGTGGCTCCCGGCATCGTGGGCACGGTCATGAGCGGCGTACCCATCTACCACATCGACACGCTGGAGGGATACCTCGCTGGCCACCCCACCAGTGTTGGGGTGCTCACTGTGCCGCGGCGGGTAGCTGCAGAAACGGCGGCCCGGCTGGTGGCCGGCGGCGTCCGTGGGCTTTGGAATTTCACCAATATTGAACTGGACCTGCGGGGAAGCGACGTGGTGGTGGAGAATGTCCATTTCGCCGACAGCCTGCTGGCCCTGAGCTACATGATTTCAGAATAGCGGAGAAGCGCCATGAAAAAACCGATTGCCATTGTACTCGTCCTCCTGCTCCTGGCCGGCGGAATTGCCGCCGTGGCGGCGGGGGGCAGCGCCTCGGACCCGCTGGTGTCCCTGGGGTATCTGGAAAAGACCTACCTGCCGGACCTGGAGGAGCAGATCGACGGGAAGGTGGGCGAGATGGGGGAGGAGGCCTACGCCGGCGCCGCTGAGCGGCTGGAGCTGGAGTCCCAGCTGCTCCAGGCCCAGGCGGGCGGCGCGGGCTACGCAGACACCTTCCAGGAACAGCGCCTGAAAAAGGGGGATGTGCTCACCCTCAGCGAGGGCTCCTCGGTGCTGCTGCTGGCCGGCGGGGCATCCTTCTCCTTTGAGCGCGGGGCGGTGGTGGACGCCACCACAGGCGCGGAGGTGGCCTCCGGCGCCGCGCTGGAGGCCAACCACCGCTACCTGTCGGCGGAGGACACAGCATGCGGCGTAGTGGTCACCTCCGACACCGCCGTACTGGCTCCCCAGGGCTATTATGCCATCGCCCCCAGCGACGAGGTGGACTACAACGAGCTGGCCGACGCTCTGCGGGAGATGAACGTGTTCCGGGGGAGCAGCACCGGCTACGGCTCCAGCTACGAGCTGGAGCTGCCGGCCACCCGTATCCAGGGCCTGATCATGTTCCTGCGGCTCATGGGGGAGGAGGAGGCCGCTCTGGCCTACACCGGCGAGGTGCCCTTCACCGATGTGCCCGACTGGTGCCGGAGCTATGTGGCCTACGCCGCCGACAAGGGCTATGTGGGGGGCTATGGGGACGGCCGCTTCGGCACCGACAACTCCCTCCGGGCCCGGGAGTACCTCACCATGCTCCTGCGGGCGCTGGGCTATACCGACGGCGGCGCCGCGCCCGACTTTACCTTTGACACGGTCATCTCCCGGGCGCGGGAGCTGGGCGTGATCACCGCCGGGGAGGAGAGCCTGCTGAACGAGCTGAACAGCGGCACCTTCCTGCGGGCCCATCTGGCCTATTTCTCCTACTACGCTTTGACCGAGCCGGTGAAGGGGAGCAGCGAGACCCTCCTGACCCGGCTGGGGCGCACCGGGGCGGTGGACGCGCAGGAGATCACCGGGATCATGGCGGGCGTGTCCACAGAGCGCATCGAGTAGACTGACCATGTATCCTGCGGCCGGGGAGCGGGGCTCAGCCCCGGCTCCCCGGCCGTTCTGCACCCAATGGCCGCCGGCGCATAAGATGGACTGAGACCGGCGGGACGGCTGTCTTCCGGCCTCCACATCGAATCAGGAGGTACTCATTATGGGGTGCAATAACTTCGGCGGCGGCTGCCTGTGGATCATCATCCTGATCCTCATCCTGTGCTGCTGCTGCGGCAACAGCTGGGGCGGCAGCGGCTGTGGCTGCAACAACGGCTGCGGGTGCAACAACGGCTGCGGGTGCTGACCCGGAGCCCAACATAGCCCGGCGGGCCCGGGGCGGGAAGTTCCCGCCCCG
>DVHW01000168.1 GCA_018711785.1 Candidatus Galloscillospira excrementavium | reverse complement strand
GAAGGAAGAAAAAAACTCTGTCGGAATCCGGCATTTTGTTCAGCCCGTATGGATTCCGTTTTTTATTCTCCGTTATGAAATCGTTTGCGAAAGAGCGCATGTTTTGTTCTGTTCCCTGTTTTTCTGGGAGTGTGGATCGTTTTGGCCGGTATTTTGCCCCTTCGGGCAGGATATAAATTTGAAATTAGGAGGAACCCAGCAATGAAGAAGAAGCTTCTCTCGCTCCTGCTTGCCGGCGCCATGATTTTTGCCCTGGCCGCCTGCGGCAACGACACAGCCGACGCGACTCCGACCCCCGGCGGCACCAACACGGAGACCCCCGGCACCGAGACCCCTGACGACCAGAACCCCAGCGCCGAGGGCGAGATCGTCATCGGCATTCTCCAGGACATCACCGGCGCTACCTCCTCTCTCGGCCAGATGGTCGAGGCTGGCGCCAACTGGGCCGTGGACGAGATCAACGCCAACGGCGGCGTCAACGGCCAGACCATCCGCACCATTACTTATGACACCCAGGGCGACGTGACCGAGGCCGTCAACGCCTTCACCCGCGCCGTCACCGTGGACAACGTATCCGCCATCATCGGCCCTCCTGTGGCCAACATCGCTCTGGCCATCGCCCCCATCAGCGAGGAGTATGACGTCCCCGTGCTGGGCTTCGCCATGGACCTGGCCTGCACCATCAAGGACGACGGCACTCCCTACAAGAACATGTTCCTGTTCCAGCCCAATGCCGATCAGCAGTCCGCCATCATGGCCTCCTATGCCATCAAGAACGGCTTTGAGACCTTCGGCATCATCTACAACCAGTCCAACGCCTACTCCACCTCCCTGCTGCCCAACTTCCGCGCCACGGTGGAGGCCGGCGGCGGCACCATCGCGCAGGAGGTCTCCTACGGCGCCAATGATAAGGACTTTGCCACCCTGCTGGCCCCCATCATCAACGCCGGTGTGG
Source organism: Candidatus Galloscillospira excrementavium (assembly GCA_018711785.1). Lineage (GTDB taxonomy): Bacteria > Bacillota > Clostridia > Oscillospirales > Oscillospiraceae > Galloscillospira_A > Galloscillospira_A excrementavium. Next base: position 15,571 of record DVHW01000168.1, on the reverse strand, counting down.
ACGCCATCTACGTCCCCAACTACACCCAGGAGCTGGTCCAGATCACCGACGCCGCCCGCAACGCCGGCTTTGAGGGCGCCCTGATCTGCGGCCTGGACGCCTGCCCGCCCTTCAACACCATCTACGGCGCCGACTGCGACGGCATCTACTTCATCAACAACGTGGATGACACCGAGGCCGACCTCCAGGCCATGATCGCCGAGGTCAAGGAGGCCACCGGCATCGACGCCACCAACAAGTTCTTCCTGGGCTATGACGTGGCCAACATCCTGGCCGACATCATTGCCGAGGTGGGCACCGACCCCGCCGCCATCGCCGAGGCCACTGCCAATGTGACCAACTACGAGGGCCTCACTGGCAACATCACCATCGACCCCGATACCCATATGCCCACCGGCCTGGAGATGGTTATGTTCACCTATGAGGGCTCCACGCCCGTCATGCTGGAGCGTTACACCGTCCAGGACTAATCTTCCGATCTTCCGCAACTGCATCCTGCCCCCTCGCCCCCAGGCGGGGGGGCAGGACTCCTTTTCATAAACCCAATGCAGTTGATCCATATTCCCAGGGCAGGGGGATACCCCCCGCGCTCTCTTTTTTCGGGCATGGCAGGGGCTGTCCCCTTGTCCTGGGCGCAATCTTCCCTTGTAAGGAGGTCATATCTTTGAACATTCTGCAGATCGTACAGATCCTCATCAACGGTCTGGCGCTGGGCTCGGTGTACGCGCTGATCGCCACAGGCTTCTCGGTCATCTTCAACGTGCTGAAGTTCTCCAACTTCTCCCACGGCGCCCTGATGACCCTCAGCGCCTTTGTGGGCTACTTCCTGGCCGCGTCCCAGGGCATGGGCCTGGTCCCCACCATTCTGGTCAGCATGGTGTGCGGCGCCCTGGTGGCCCTGCTGGGCGAGCTGGTGGCCTTCCGCCGCATCACCGTCCGCAACTCCCCCAACATCTACTTCTTTGTCTCCTCCATCACTCTGGGCACCCTCTTCGAGGGTATCGTCACCATCTGGGTGGGGGCCAACTTCTTCAGCTACCCCCGCTTCTTCCCCAATCCCACCATCAAGCTGGGGGATCTGACCATCTCCACCTCCAGCCTCATCATGTTCCTCCTGAGCGCGGCGGCCCTGATCATCCTGGCCTTTGTCATCCAGAAGACCAAGCTGGGCCGCGCCCTGCGCAGCGTCAGCTTTGACCGGGACACCTCCAGCCTGATGGGCATCAACGTGACCCGCACCATCCAGTTCGCCTTCATTGTCTCCGGCGCCCTGGCCGGCCTGGCGGGGGTGTTCCTGGGCATCAACTACACCCTCTATCCCACCCTGGGCTCCCTGGTGGTCAAGGGCTTTATCGCCTCGGTCATCGGCGGCCTGGGCAGCCTGCCCGGCGCCGTCATCGGCGCGGTGCTGCTGGGCCTGGTGGAGACCGGCCTCAACTACGCCGGCACCCTCCAGGGCTTCGGCACCAGCTATACCCCGGTCTTTACCTTCCTCATCATGCTGGTGTTCCTGCTGGTGCGGCCCCGCGGCATCGCCGGCTCCAACATCCAGGAAAAAGCGTAAGGAGGTGAACATATGGCTGCTCTGATTCAATCCATCGTCATTCAGATTCTGATTACCGTTATCGCGGTGGCCGGTATCTATGTTCTCACCGGCCTGACCGGCATGTTCTCTCTGGGCTCGGCGGCCTTCATGGCCATCGGCTCCTACGCCTCCGGCCTCCTGGTGGTGCGGTTGGGCCTGCCGGTTCCGGTGGCCTTCGTGCTGGCCATCGCCCTGTCCGTGCTGATCGGCTTTATCGTGGGCCTGCCCACCGTCCGCCTCCGCCGGGACTACATATCCCTGGTCACCCTGGGCTTCGGCGAGGCCATTATCGCCCTGCTCAACAGCGCCACCACCCTCACCGGCGGCGCCAACGGCTTTGCCGGCATCCCCCGGGTGGTCACCCTGCCCGTTGCCATCGTCTCCGCTGTTGTCGTGGTGGCCCTGGTGGCCTGGTTCAAGACCTCCAAGTACGGCCGCCAGTGCATCGCCGTCAAGGGCGATGAGCTGGCCGCCAAGGCCATGGGCGTCAACGTCCCCCGGGTCAAGATGATCGCCTTCCTGGTGTCGGTGGCCATCACCTCCTTTGCCGGGTGCCTGTATGCCTTCTATATCACCTTTGTGGACCCCTCCACCTTTGGCTGGAAGCAGAGCGCCGAGTGGGTCATCATGGTCTTCTTCGGCGGCGCCAACAGCCTGACCGGCTCCATCTTCGGCGCCCTCTTCCTGGGCGCCCTGCCGGAGGTCCTGCGCAGCCTGCTCACCGGCCTGGAGCAGTACCGCACCATCATCTACGCGGTCCTGGTGCTCCTCATCATCAACTTCAAGCCCTCCGGCGTCTTCGGTGAGTGGGAGATCACCCAGCTCTCCCCGAAAAACCTGGCCAAGCGCCGCGCCCGGAAGGCGGCTGCCAAATCCAAGAAAGGAGGGGCCCAGTAATGGCACTTCTCGAGGTCAAGAACATCTATAAGAGCTTCGGCGGCGTCAAGGCCATTCAGGACTTCTCCCTGGAGGCCAACACCGGCGAGATCCACGGCATCATCGGCCCCAATGGCGCCGGCAAGACCACCATCTTCAATGTCATCTCCGGCGTGTATCCGGCCGACGAGGGCAGCGTGCACCTGGACGGCCAGGACGTCACCAAGATGGAGCAGTACAAGATCACCCGTCTGGGCATGGGCCGCACCTTCCAGAACATCCGCCTGTTCAAGGGCCTGACCGTGCTGGAGAACGTGCTGTGTGCCTTTGACCCCCAGTCCCACTACAGTCTTCTGGGCGGCCTGCTTCCCCTCCCCAACCGGTTCAAGGAGGAGAAGCGGGGGCGTGAGATCTGTGAGCACCATTTGGAGACCGTGGGGCTTCAGGACTACCTGGACGAGAAGCCGGAGAACCTGTCCTACGGCATCCAGCGCCGGCTGGAGATCGCCCGGGCCCTGACCTGCAACCCCAAGGTCCTGCTCCTGGACGAGCCCGCCGCCGGGCTCAACCCCACCGAGGTGGGCGAGCTCACCGAGCTCATCCAGATGCTCTCCAGCACCATGGATCTGGCCATCCTGCTCATCGAGCACCGGCTGGAGCTGGTCATGAGCATCTCCCATACCATCCATGTTCAGAACTTCGGCAAGACCATCGCCGTAGGCACCCCCGCCGAGGTCCAGCACAATCCGGAGGTCATCGAGGCCTACCTGGGGAAGGAGGACGAGTGAGATGGCACTTCTGAAAGTCACCGACCTGAGCGTCAGCTACGGCCATATCGACGCCCTTCACCATGTCTCCGTGGAGGCCAATGAGGGCGAGATCGTCAGTATCATCGGCTCCAACGGCGCCGGCAAGACCACCATTCTGCGCACCATCTCCGGCCTGGTCAAGGCCAAGGGCGGCACCATCGAGTTCCAGGGGGAGCCGGTGCCCAAGCAGCCCCACAAGATCGTGCAGAAGGGCATCGTCCACGTCCCCGAGGGGCGCAGGACCTTCTCCGGCCTCACCATCCGGGACAACCTGCTGGTGGGCGGCTACCTCTACAAGGGCAAGGAGCTGGAGGAGCGGCTGGAGGAGCAGTACAAGCTCTTCCCCATCCTGGAGGAGCGGAAAAACCAGTTCGCCGGCACCCTGTCCGGCGGCGAGCAGCAGATGCTGGCCATCGCCCGGGGCCTGATGGCCAAGCCCAAGATCCTCCTGCTGGATGAGCCCTCCATGGGCCTGGCCCCCCTCATCGTCAACCAGGTGTTCGACATCATCCGCCGCATCCGGGACACCGGCGTCACCATCCTGCTGGTGGAGCAGAATGCCCGCAAGGCCCTGGGCATCTGCGACAAGGCCTACGTGCTGGAGAACGGCCGCATCAACATCAGCGGCACCGGCGACGAGCTGATGCACTCCGACGTGGTCCGCAAGGCCTATCTGGGCGGCTGAGGCGATAGCATGGACGAACATCTGAAACAGTGGAACTGCGCGGTGGTGCACGTGGGCGTCAACTGCGCGGACGCCGGCGAGGCCGAGCGTCTGGCCCAGTTTTTGTCGGACTGCTTCGGTATCTCCCCCGAGCGGAACAGCGACGCCTCCGTATTCGCGGGCCCCTTTGTGGAGCTGATGAAGCAACCGGGCCGGGGGAGACACGGCCATATCGCCGTTGCCACCGATGATATCCTGGCCACCCGGGCCTATCTGGAGAGCATCGGATGCGCGTTTGACGACACGGGGAACAAATACTTTCCGGACGGTTCCCTCATGCTCACCTATCTGGACTACGATTTTGCCGGCTTCGCCCTTCATCTGCTCCAGCGAAGCAAGTAAGGAGACATTCATTTATGATCCGCCAATGGAACGAAGAATCTCTTGACCACCGCAACGCCCTGCTCTATGCCATGGGCGTCACCCCGGAGGATGCCAAGCGCCCCATCATCGGCCTGGTCTCCTCCTGGAACGAGATGAACCCCGGCCACTTCCCCTTCAAGGACGTCATCGCCGAGATGAAGGAGGAGATCTATAAGGCCGGCGCTCTTGCTCTGGAGCTGCCCGTCACCGGCATCTGCGACGGCATCTGCTCCAACACCCCCGGCGACCGCTACACCCTCCCCGCCCGGGATATGGTCTCCTCCGAGGTGGAGACCGTGGCCGAGCTGAACATGCTGGAGGGCATGGTCATCATGGCCACCTGCGACAAAGTGGTGCCCGGCATGATCATGGGCGCCCTCCGGGTCAACATCCCCACCGTCATGCTCACCGGCGGCTTTATGGCGGCCGGCCACTGCGGCGGGAAGATGATCACCCTCACCCACACCAAGCAGGCCTACGCCGCCTACATCCAGGGCTCCATCACCGAGGAGGAGTACAAGGACGTGGTGCGCAACGCCTGCCCCACCCCCGGCGCCTGCCCCTTCATGGGCACCGCCAACACCATGTGCGCCACCGCCGAGATCCTGGGCCTGTCCCCCCACGGCAACGCCAGCGTCCGCAGCCAGACCCCCGCGTGGCACGAGATGGCCCGCCAGGCCGCCCGCCGGGTGGTGGAGGCAGTCCGGGACGAGATCCGGCCCCTGGATATCATCGGCCAGAACAGCTTCGAGAACGTGGTGCGCTACATGATGGCCACCGGCGGGTCCACCAACTCCCTGCTCCACATCCCCGCCATGGCCCGCCAGGCCGGGTGCGACATTACCCCCGAGACCTTTGACCGCCTCAGCCGGGAGGTGCCCTGCATCTCCACCATCTACCCCAACCACCCCACCTACACCATGGAGGAGTTCTCCGCCGCCGGCGGGCTGGAGGCGGTGGTGAAGGAGCTGGCCGCCGCGGGCAAGATCGACGTGACCGCCAAGGGCATGTTCGGCACCATCGGCGACAAGGCCGCCGGAGCGGTCAACCGCAACCGCGAGGTCATCCACCCGGTGTCCGACCCCATCCACCCCGAGGGGGGGCTGGCGGTGCTCCACGGCAACATCGGCACCGACAGCGCCATCGTCAAGTTCTCCGCCGTGGACCCGGCGGCCTGGGTCTTCTCCGGCCCCGCCAAGGTCTACGACTCCCAGGACGACGCCTGGCACGCCATCCTGCGGGATGAGATCATCGCCGGCGACGTGGTCATCATCCGCTACGAGGGTCCCAAGGGCTCCCCCGGTATGCCCCATATGGAGACCTTTATGGCCGCCGTGCTGGGCAAGGGCCTGGGCACCCAGATCGCCCTGGTGTCCGACGGACGCTTCTCCGGCGCCACCGGCGGCCTCGCCATCGGCCATGTATCCCCCGAGGCCTACGAGGGCGGCAATCTGGCCCTCATCGAGAACGGGGATATCATCCATATCGACATCGAGAAGCGCAGCCTCACCGTAGACGTTTCCGAAGAGGAATTTGCCCGCCGCCGGGCCGGCTGGAAGCCCCTTGTAAAGCCCGCCAAGGGCTGGTTGGCCCTTTTCCGCAAAAATTGTACTTCCGCTCACCGCGGAGCTACGGTATACTGGGATTGACAGGAGACAGGCTTCGACCTGTTTCAGCAATCTTAGGATACAGGAGGCGGAACTTCTCATGACGAACATCAAGGATGTGGCCGAACGGGCCGGGGTCTCCGCCAGCACGGTGTCTCGGGTGCTCTCGGGCAAAAGCTGTGTCAACGAGGAGACCCGCCGCAAAGTGCTGGACGCGGTGCGGGTGCTGGATTACAGCCCCAATGTGCTGGCCAAGAGTCTGAAAATGGGCCACAGCAACACCATTGCCCTCATGGTCCCCAGCATCGAGAACACGATCTTTCCCGCCATCGCCCGGGGGGTGGAGGACACCGCCCGCAAAAACGGGTATACCGTGGTCCTCTGCAACACCGACGAGGACGTGGATGTGGAGAAGGAGTATATCACCAAGCTCCGCACCCGCTGGATTGACGGGTTCATCGTGGCCTCCATGCTCCCAAACTCCGACCACATCCGCCGCCTCTGGGAGGAGGGCTTCCCCGTGGTCCTCACCTCCCGGTACTACGGCGACCCGGTGGACGCGGTGGTGGTGGACAACTTCCAGGCCGCCTACAACGCGGTGAGCTACCTCATCCGCACCGGCCACCGCCAGATCGCCCTGGCCCTGGGCCGCAAGGAGCTGCCCTTCTACGCCGAGCGCTGGGAGGGCTACCGCGCCGCGCTGGAGGACGGCGGCCTGCCCTACGACGAGCGTCTGGTGGTCCACGAGACCAACGGCACCAACAGCTTCTACCATCTGACCAAGCAGCTGGTGAAAGGGCCGGTGAAACCGGACGCCATCTTCGCCACCAGCGACCCCAAGGCCATCGTGGTCATGCGTGCCCTCCACGACTGCGGCCTGCGCATCCCGGAGGATGTCTCGGTGCTGGGCTTCGACAACGCCTACATCAGCTCCCTCATCGAGCCCCCCCTGTCCACCGTATCCCAGCCCCTCTATGACATGGGGGTCATCGCGGCCAAGAAGCTCATCCGCCGCATCCGCTCCAAGGAGGACAAGAGCCTGTACGAGCCCCCCTCTGTGGAGGTCATGCCCACCGACCTCATCATCCGCAAATCCACCCGATAGAAGGAGCCTGCCCATGAATCCCCTCGGCATCAACCTCTGGAACTGGACTAACACCCTGGGCCCGGACGCCCCCGGCCTCATCCGACGGGCGGCCCGCATGGGCTTTACCGCGGTGGAGCTCCCCATGACCCCGCCGGAGCCCGCTGGTCTGGAGGCCATCCGCGCCGCGCTGGAGGAGACCGGCCTGGCCGTCACCCTCTGCGCCGGCTCGGCCCCCGACCGGAGCCTGGCCTCCGACGACCCGGCCCTGCGGAAAAACGCTTTGGACTACTTCTCCGCCTGCCTGCGCACGGCCAGGGCCCTGGGGGCGGCGGTCTTCTGCGGGCCCCTGTACGGCGGCGCGGCAAGCCTCCACTGGCTCTCCCCCGAGGAGGCCGCGGCGGAGTGGGACCGGGCGGTGGCCGGCCTGCGCGCCCTGGCCCCCCTGGCCGAGGACGCGGGCTGCGTCCTGGCCCTGGAGCCCCTCCACCGCTACCGCACCAGTATGGTCAACACCGCCGCCCAGGCCCTCCGTATGGCCCAAGAGGTAAACCACCCCGCAGTGGGCGTCCACTTTGACACCTTCCACGCCAATGTCGAGGAGCGGGATGTGGTGGGCGCGGTGCGGGCCGTGCTGGAGGCGGGCAAGCTCTACCACTTCCACGCCTGCGGCAACGACCGGGGCGCCCCCGGCACCGGGCATCTGCCCTGGGGGGAGCTCTTCACCACCCTGCGCCGGGGCGGCTACACCGGCCATGTCACCATGGAGACCTTCCGTCCCGGCGGTCTGGACGCCGGCTGGCACCCAGTGGAGGACGACCCGGACGAGGTGGCCAGGATGGGCATCGCCTGCCTGCGCAAGTGGTTCTCCGGCCCCATGTGATCCCCCGGGCCGGGGCGGCATGGGCGGGGCACTGTTTCGCCTGTTTTTGCAATCGTTTTCAAACTTCAAATTCTGACAAGGAAGGTGAGTTTTCATGGCTGCCCATGAGAAATTCCATTACAAGTCCCTGGAGGAGATCGAGGCTGAGGCCCGTGCCCTCCACACGGACCTGAAGTTCACCACCGACCTCTCCCCCCTGGCCAAGAGCGTGAAGGTGGGGGCCAGGACCGCCCCCAACTCCTTCGCCGTCCTGCCCATGGAGGGCTGCGACTCCAACCCCGACGGCTCCCCCACCGAGCTGGTCACCCGCCGGTACACCCGCTTCGCGGCCGGCGGCTCCGGCCTGCTGTGGTGGGAGGCCTGCGCCGTGGTCAACGAGGGCCGGGCCAACGAGCTGTCCATGATGATTACCAGGGACAACGTGGGCTCCTTTGCCCAGCTGGTCAAGACCACCCTCCAGGCGGCCGCCGACGCCAACGGCTCCGGCCACCGGCCCCTGAACATCCTCCAGCTCACCCACTCGGGCCGCTACTCCCGCCCGGTGGGCCACGCCGCCGCTCCCATCGTCCCCCAGCACGACCCCATCCTGGACCCCCGGGTGGGCCTGGCACCCGACGCGCCGGTGGTCACCGACGCCTATCTGGACGACCTCATCGGCAAATATGTCCAGTCCGCCCTGCTGGCCCAGGAGGCCGGGTTCGACGGCGTGGACCTGAAGGCCTGCCACCGCTACCTGGTCAGCGAGCTGCTGGCCAGCCACACCCGGGAGGGCAAGTACGGCGGCTCCTTTGAAAACCGCACCCGCTTCCTCCGGGAGGTGCTCAAGGCGGTGCGCGCCGCCGTGGACAAGGACTTCATCGTGGCCTGCCGCTTCAACGTGTTCGACGCCCACCCCTACCCCTACGGCTTCGGCTGCGACCACGAGGACATGTGGAAGTTCGACCCCACCGAGCCCATGGCCCTGGTGAAGATGCTCTGCGAGAACGGCATCAACCTGCTGAGCAACTCGGCGGGCAATCCCTACTACATCTACCCCCAGGTCACCCGGCCCTTCGACCAGTCCAGCATGGGCATCCCCACTCCGGAGGAGCACCCCCTGGAGAGCTGCGCCCGGCTGTTCGACTTCACCCGCCAGATCCAGGCGGCGGCGGGCAGCGTCCCCGTGGTGGGCAACGGCTACTCCTGGCTGCGGCAGTTCACCCCCAATGTGGGCGCGGCCAACCTGGCCGACGGCAGCTGCTCCTTTATGGGCCTGGGCCGTTCCAGCTTCGCCTACCCCGACGGCCCCCGGGACGTGCTCACCAAGGGCGCCATGGACCCGGCCAAGTGCTGCATCACCTGCTCCAAGTGCACCCAGATCATGCGGGACCACGGCCGCACCGGCTGCGTGGTCCGGGACGCCAAGGTCTACGCCCCCCTCTATAAGGAGGCCCGGGCCGACGCCGAGCGGCGGGAGAGCGCCGCGAAGTGACCGCCCAGTCATCAGAGAAAGCGGGTATTGATATGGAAAAGCAAGTGTTGTACCAAAACCACATCGGCCGGGTGTGCGCCCCCGGCACGGTGGACTACATCGACCGCCCGGTCTTTGCCCCCGAGGGGGACGAGGTCATCGTGGCGGTCAGGGCCAGCGCCATCTGCGGCAGCGACCTGCACATCTTCAAGGGCAAGCACCCCGCGGTGCCCCTGCCCGCTACCATCGGCCACGAGTTCTCGGGCGACGTGGTGGCCGTGGGCCCCGACGCCGGGGAGGTGAAGGTGGGGATGCGGGTGACCGTGGAGCCCTGCATCGTCTGCGGCAAGTGCGAGGCCTGCTGCCACGGCGAGTACGGCTACTGCGAGAACATCAGCTTCACCTACCGCAACGGCGACGGCGCCATGGCCAACTACGTGAAGGTGAAGGCCCCCTATGTCTATGAGCTGCCCCAGGATATGAGCTACGAGGTGGGCGCCCTCATCGAGCCCCTGTCGGTGGCCACCCACGCGGTGCGCCGGGCGGACATCAAGATGGGCGAGACCGTCCTGGTCATCGGGGCGGGAGCCATCGGCATGCTGGTGGCCGCCCTGTGCCGCCAGTGCGGCGCGGGCGAGGTCATCATCGCCGACTTCAACGACCAGCGCCTGGCCCTGGCCAAGGAGCTGGGGGCCACGGTCACCGTCAACTCCGGCAAGGAGGACCTGGAGCAGAAGGTCATGGAGCTGACCCACGGCCGGGGCGTGGACAAGAGCTTTGAGGCCGTGGGCCTGGAGGCCACCTTCCTCTCCGCCATGCTGCTGCTGAAGAAGAACGGCCTGGCCACCGTCATCGGCATCTATGAAAACCCCAACATCACCATCCCCGCCACCCGGTTCGTCACCCACGAGATCAAGATCCAGGGCGCCCAGGGCTACTGCTGGGACTTCCCCATCGCCCTGAAGATGGCCGAGCGCATCGACCTGAAGAAGCTCATCTCCCACACCTTCCGCATGGACGAGCTCCAGAAGGCCCTGGACACCTGCATGGACCGCACCGCCGGCTCCGTAAAGGTCATTCTCAAGCCGTAACCCCCCGGGCCGCGCCCGCGGCCCCACACCATATTCTACTTTCTAGGAGGAGGAACTTACTATGAAACAGACCGCTATCGTCACCGGAGGCAGCCGCGGCATCGGCTTCGCCATCGCCAAGCAGCTGGGCCAGGACGGCTTCAACATCGTCATCATGGACATGAACGACCAGTCCGCCTACCAGGACAACCTGGACCAGCTCACCGCCCAGGGCACCGAGTACCTCTACCTCAAGGGCAACATCTGCGACGCCGGCGACCGCCAGCGCCTCATCGACGAGACCGTGGCCAAGTTCGGCGGCATCCACGTGCTGGTCAACAACGCCGGCGTGTCCCCCAAGGTCCGGGCCGACCTGCTGGAGATGAGCGAGGAGAGCTTTGACCGGGTGGTGGGCATCAACACCAAGGGCAACATGTTCATGACCCAGGCCGTGGCCAAGCAGATGCTCAAGCAGGACTACATCGGCCGGAAGCGGGGGACCATCGTCAACATCTCCTCCTGCTCCGCCGTGGTCTCCTCCATCAGCCGGGGCGAGTACTGCGTGTCCAAGGCCGGCGTGTCCATGCTGACCACCCTGTACGCCGACCGCCTGGCCCCCGAGGGCATTCTGGTCCACGAGGTCCGGCCCGGCGTCATCGCCACCGACATGACCGCCACCGTCAAGGAGAAGTACGACAAGATGTTCGCCGACGGCCTGTTCCCCATCGCCCGCTGGGGCACTCCGGAGGACATCGCCGGCGTGGTCTCCGCCTTCTGCAGCGACAAGTTCACCTACACCACGGGCAACTACGTGGACGTGGACGGCGGCTTCCACATCCAGCGCCTGTAAGCCAATCCGACTCTGGAAAGGAGCATGACCCATGACGGAATCCACCCTGACCCTGGCCGGACGCCAGATCAAGGTCTACTCCCTGAACACCGTGGTGGTGGGCACCGGCGCGGCGGGCTATAACGCCGCCGACCGGCTCTGGGGCTTCGGCCAGCGGGACATCGCCATCGTCACGGAGCACATCAACGCCGGCACCTCCCGCAACACCGGCTCCGACAAGCAGACCTACTACAAGCTCACCCTCTCGGGCGGCGACCCGGACAGCGTCCGGGAGATGGCACAGACCCTCTTCGAGGGCCAGTGCGTGGACGGCGACAACGCCCTGTGCGAGGCCGCCCTCTCCGCCCAGGGTTTCCTGCGGCTGGTGGAGCTGGGGGTCCCCTTCCCCCGCAACGCCTACGGGGAGTACATCGGCTATAAGACCGACCACGACCCCCGCCGCCGGGCCACCTCGGTGGGCCCCTACACCTCCAAGATGATGACCGAGTGCCTCCAGAAGTCGGTGGAGGAAAAGGGCATCCCCGTGCTGGAGAAGCTGCAGGTCATCCGCATCCTCTCCGACGGAACGCGGGCCTGGGGCCTGCTCTGCCTGGACCTGAACGCGGAGGGGGACCCGGACCGCCGGTTCGTGGCCTTCAACTGCAAGAACATCATCTACGCCACCGGCGGCCCCGCCGGCATGTACGCCGACAGCGTGTTCCCCTTCGGCCACTACGGCGCCTCCGGCGCCGCCTTCGAGGCTGGCGCCAGGGGCCAGAGCCTCACCGAGTGGCAGTACGGCCTGGCCTCGGTGAAGCCCCGCTGGAACGTGTCGGGCACCTATATGCAGGTGCTCCCCCGCTTTGTATCCACCGACGCCCAGGGCGGCGACGAGCGGGAGTTCCTGATGGACTTCTTCACCGACAAGGGTGATATGCTCACCAAGGTGTTCCTGAAGGGCTATCAGTGGCCCTTTGACGTGCGCAAGGTGGCGGGGGGCTCCTCCATCGTGGACATTCTGGTCTACCTGGAGACCTGCAAGGGCCGGAAGGTCTACCTGGACTTCCGGCAGAACCCCTGCGGCGGCGAGGACATCGACTACTCCACCCTCTCCGACGAGGCCCGGGAGTACCTGGAGAAGGCGGGCGCCTGCTTCGGCACCCCCCTGGAGCGCCTGCTCCACATGAACAAGCCGGCGGTGGACTTCTATCTGGACAAGGGCGTGGACCTGTCTAAGGAGCCCCTGGAGATCGCCCTGTGCGCCCAGCACAACAACGGCGGCCTGGCGGTCAACAAGTGGTGGCAGACCAATGTGGAGGGCCTCTTCGCCTGCGGCGAGGTCTCGGGCAGCCACGGCGTGTACCGCCCCGGCGGCAGCGCCCTGAACGAGACCCAGGTGGGCTCCACCCGCGCTGCCCAGTACATCGCCGCCCGGCGCACCGGCGCGCCCATGGGCGAGGCGGAGTTTGCCAAGGCCTCTGAGGCCCAGGTGGAGCAGTGCGCCGCCCTGGCCGACGCCGCCCTTCAGGGGGGCGAGGGCAACGTCCAGGCCATCTGGAACGAGGCCGCCGCCCACATGAGCCGCTCCGGCGCGTCCATGCGCAGCCGGGAGGGCCTGGAGGAGCTGCTGCGGGAGGTGGAGGGCCGCCTGGCCTCCTTCTCCGGCACCGTCCGGGCGGGCACGGCCACCGACCTCAGGAAGGTCTACCGCCTGCGGGACGTGCTCCTCTCCCAGCAGGTGTACCTCTCCGCCATGCTGGACTACATCGCCCAGGGCGGCAAGAGCCGGGGCAGCGCCCTCTACACCGACCCCAGCGGCTCCAAGCCCTATGAGAGCCTGCCCGACCTGTTCACCTTCACCGTGGACGACGGCAGCCGCGCCGACCTGGTGCAGGAGGTGGCCTGGAAGGACGGCCAGTGCTCCTTCCACTGGCGGAAGGTCCGCCCCATCCCCGAGGACGACGACTTCTTCGAGAATGTCTGGCGCTCCTACCGGGAGAACGGCAACATCGACGACTGACCGGACCATAAAAACAAAGAGCACACCGGAGGCGCTCCTCCGGTGTGCTCTTTATGTTCTCTCAAAGGTCCTTTACTGCCTCGATCTGCTCCACCCCATAGCGGCGGAAGAGCTCCACGGCCTCCGGCGTGATGCGCTCCCCGGAGACCGCGATGGGGATGGCGGGGGGGCAGGCCACCGTGGGGCTGGCGCACACCCGGCCCAGAGCCGCATCCGCCGCCACGGTCTCGTGGGGGGAGAAGATGGCCTGCCGGATGGAGCACACCCGCTCCCCCCGGGGCTCGGGCAGCGAGGGCCGGGGGGCCGGACCCGCCGGGCAGGGCCCCAGGGCGGCGGACAGCTGCTCCAGCTCCCCGGCGGTGTTCTCCGGGGTCACCATGCACACCAGAAAGTCCCCGTCGGCGTACTCGCACTCGACGCCCGCCGCCCGCAGCCGCCCGGCCAGGGCGGTGCCGGTGGTCCCGGCGGGGGCGGAGAGGGTCAGGCGCAGGGGATCGGACGCCTCCACCTGCCAGCCCAGAGCCCGCAGCCGGGCCCGGAGGGCCTCCAGCGCCGCCGCAGTCTCCGCCAGCCGGGCGGGGTAGTCCTCCGCCAGGGTGCGGTTGCACCGGTCCAGGGAGGCCAGGGTCAGGTAGGAGGGGCTGGTGGAGCCGAAGAGGGCCATGGCGGTCTTTGCCCCCTCCGCCATGTCTCCCGCCACCCGGCGGGACAGGTGGAGATAGGCCCCGCCGGTGAGGACGGGGAGGGTCTTGTGGGCCGAGTCACAGCACAGGTCCGCCCCCAGGTCCAGGGGGTGGCAGGGCCGGGGCAGGAAGTGGAGGTAGGCCCCGTGGGCGTTGTCTACCAGGAGGAGGGCGCCGTGCCGGTGGGCCACCTGGGCCAGGGCGGCGATGTCCTGCACCCCGCCCAGGTAGTCCGGGCTGGTGAGGTAGACCGCCGCCGGGGGCGCCTCCAGGCCGGCCAGGGCCCGCTCCAGGCCCTCCGGCGTCACCGGGCAGCTGCACAGGCTGTTCCGCTCCTCCGGCCAGAGCCAGGCCACCTCAAAGTCCAGCAGGGCGGCGGCGTAGACAAAGGCCCGGTGGACGTTCCGGGCCGCCGCGATGACCGGCGGCGCGCCCGCCCGCCGGTGCATCAGGGCCAGGTGGAGCATGGCGCGGATGCACTGGCTGGAGCCCTCGGTGGAGTAGAGGGTCCGGCCGCTGCAGAAGAGGGATGCGGCGTTATCCTCACTCCGGGCCAGGATGCCCGCGGCCTCGTAGAGGGCGTCGGCCCCGTGGACCTCGGTGATGTCCAGCCCCTCGCAGCCCAGGGGGCCACGGCCCTTGTGGCCGGGCATGTGGAGGCGGACGGTGGGGGCGGCGGCGTAGGCGCGGACAAAGTCGTAGACCGGGGTGTCCATATCAGCCCAGGCCCCCGGTGGCCTTGACGGCCTGGATCATGATGGCGCACTCCATCCGCTTGCGGAACAGCCGGCAGCCCGGCTCGTAGATGCCACGGATGGAGCCCGAGGCGTGGTAGGCGTTGGCGGCGCAGCCGCCGGAGCAGTAGAGCTTGGCCCAGCAGCCCTCGCACTCGGGCCGGGCGTAGGCGTTGCAGGCGCGGAAGTCCTCCCGCAGGGCGGTGTTGGTGACGCCCTGCCACACGTCCCCCAGCTTGTAGCGCTCCTCCCCCACGAACTGGTGGCAGGGGTACAGGTCCCCCCAGGGGGTGACCGCCATGTACTCGGTGCCCGAGCCGCAGCCCGAGATCCGCTTGTAGATGCAGGGCCCGCCGGTCAGGTCGATCATATAGTGGTAGAAGGTGAAGGGCCGGCCCTCCTTCTCCCGCCGGAGCATGAGCTCGGCCAGCTTCTCGTACTGCTCCATGACCACCGCCAGGTCCTCCTCGGTGAGGGCGGCGGGGTCCCCGGGGGCGCAGACCACCGGCTCCATGCTCAGCTCGGTGAAGCCCAGGTCCAGCATGCACTGGATGTCCTTCAGAAAGTCCGGGTTGGCGTGGGTGAAGGTGCCCCGCATGTAGTAGTTTTTCCCGCCCCGGGCGGACACCAGCTTCTGGAACTTGGGCACAATGCGCTCCCAGCTGCCGTTGCCGGCGTAGTCCACCCGGAGGGCGTCGTGGACCTCCCTGCGCCCGTCCAGGGAGAGGACCACGTTGCTCATCTCCCGGTTGGCAAAGTCGATAACCTCGTCGTCGATGAGCATGCCGTTGGTGGTGAGGGTGAAGCGGAAGTTCTTGCCCCGCTCCTTTTCCACGCTGCGGGCGTACTCCACC
>DVHW01000167.1 GCA_018711785.1 Candidatus Galloscillospira excrementavium | reverse complement strand
ATTTTCCTGGTATTCCTGCCGGTCATAATCGGCGCGATCACCGGCTTTATTACAGGAAAGCTACTCCAGCGATGCAGAAGCCACAACAGCACACTGGCGGTCTTTGTAGTGATGCTGCTGGCCACAGCTGGTATCGGGTTTGCCATCAACAGCCTGCTGCCCACCCCGGTTCTCAATTTTATGCTCCTGGGCATGGCGTACTCCACCCTGGTGGCCAATATGGTCACGGAGGAACAGCTTGACGGCATGATGAATGCCATGAACCCGGTCATTGGATTTGCCATGATCGTGGCCATCCTGAATCTGGGCGCACCGCTGGACTACCACCTCATTTTTGGCGCCGGCATCTACACGGCGGTGTACATTGTAGCCCGGGCCATCGGCAAATACAGCGGCGCCTATTTTGGCGCGGCCGTTACACACGCGCCCGAAACGGTAAAGAAGTATCTCGGCTTTACGCTGCTGCCTCACTCCGGCGTGTCTCTGGTCTTTACAGGCATAGCGGTTTCCATCCTGCAGGGGCCTGCGCCTGAGTGCGCCTTCATCATCCAGGGGACCATTGCGGCGGCGGCGGTCATCAACGAAATCATCGCGGTCTTCATGGCCAAAAAGGGCTTTGAGTGGGCCGGAGAGCTGCACAAGGCGGAGAAGGAGACCAGCCATGACACAGGCAGAACGGCAAAAGCGCAGTAAAGAGGAGATTTACCAGGCCGCCCTGGAGGAGTTTGGAAAAGCGGATTTTGAGGCGGTCACGATGGACAGCATCTGCCTCAACCACAGCATCTCCAAAGGGATGATGTACCACTACTACGCCAATAAGAGCGAGCTGTTCCTCGCCTGTGTGCAGGAGATTTTCCGGGAACTAAACGACTATCTCCGTCATGAGGCGGAGGCACTGGAGGATCAGCCCGCCTTTGAGGCGATCAAGCACTACTTTCTTCTCCGGGAGACCTTCTTTCAAACGCGCCTCTGGGAAAAAAACGTGTTTGAGAATGCGGTGCTCCGCCCGCCCCGGCATTTGGCCGACCAGATCCATGCCCTGCGGCAGCCGATCCGGGAGGAAAATGAGCGGTTTCTCCGCCGTCTTCTCTCCCGGGTGGAGCTGCGGGAGGGTGTGGACCGGGACCAGGCGGTACGCTATCTCCACAGCGTCTACGCAGTATTCTGGGCGGTCCTGGAGCAGTACCATCCGCAGAATGCCGCGCCGGACCTGCACCATATGCTGTCAGAGGCACAGGAGATCCTGAGCATGGTGCTCTTTGGAGCTGCGCGGCCCAGTACGTCAGGTCTGAGTGATGCCATCCTGGAATCGAGCGGTGTGGATACAAACGGATAGTGCCCCACGGCCTCCCCGCGTCTGCAGCGTGGGGAGGCCGCTTTTTCATGGCGCGCCCGGTCGGTTTTTACAATCATTTTGCCGAAATGTCTGATAGATTGATTCTGAATCAGAACACATGAGGAGGCAATCTGTATGGACCGCTGCAAATACCCCCACCTATTTACGCCCATCATCCTGGGCGGGACCTACTTCAGGAACCGCATCTTCGCCTCTCCCCAGGGCCCTACCTATGCCCACTCCGACTTCGGCGAGCGCAAGGACAGCAAGCTGAATGAGGAGGCTATGGCCTTTTTTGCCCGCCGGGCCCAGGGCGGCGTGGCCTCCCTCTGTGTGGGCGACGCCACCATCGACTCCATCAAGTCCCGGGCCAACGGCTTCCACCTGGCCCTGGATGACCACTCCTTTGCCAACACCGCCTATCTGACCCGGTTCACCGACACCATCACCCGCCACGGCGCCATCGCCTCGGTGGAGATCTGCCACTACGGCTCCAGCTCCCGCCGCTCCTGGGAGGCCGGAGAGACCATCTACGGCCCTGTGGCCTGCGACACCGTGAATCTGGGCATGACCATCCACGCCGAGGAGATGCCCGAGGAGATGATCGAGAAGGTCATCCAGCAGTACGCCGACGCGGCGGTCTATGCCAAGCAGTGCGGCTTCGGCATGGTCACCATCCACGGCGGCCACGGGTGGCTCTTCACCCAGTTCCTCTCCGAGAGCAACAACCGGAAGGACAAGTGGGGCGGCAGCTTCGAGAACCGGATGCGCTTCCCCGTGGCGGTGTGCGACGCGGTGAAGAAGGCCGTGGGACCCAACTTCCCGGTGGAGATCCGCATCACAGGCAGCGAGTGCTATGAGAAGGGCTTTGACATCGACTACGGTGTGGCCACCGCCAAGATGCTGGACGGCCACGTGGACCTGATCCATGTCTCGGCGGGCAGCCACGAGGTCCAGGCCGGCTTTACGGTCATGCACCCCTCCATGTTCAAGGATGACGGCTGCAACGTCCGCTTTGCCGCCGAGATCAAAAAGCACGTCAAGACCCCCGTGGCCACCGTGGGCTCCCTCTCCGACCCGGAGATGATGGAGGAGATCATCGCCTCCGGCAAGGCCGATGTGGTGGAGATGGCCCGCAGCCTGATGGCCGACCCCGACCTGCCCATCAAGGCCCATGCCGGCAGGCGGGAGGAGATCCGCCAGTGCCTGCGCTGCACCTCCTGCTTCTCCGACCAGATGATGCGGGGCCGCTGCACCTGCGCCATCAACCCCGAGATCAACAACGAGCTGGACTACCGCTTCCAGCCCAAGCCCGTCAAGTCCTGCAAGGTCCTCGTGGCCGGCGGCGGCATCGGGGGCATGGAGGCGGCCATTGAGTGCGCCAAGCTGGGCCACCAGGTGGTCCTCTGCGAGAAAACCGGCCGCCTGGGCGGCGTGCTGCGCTGCGAGGAAAAGGTGCCCTTCAAGCGCCATCTGGAGGAGTATTTGGATTACCAGGCCCGCCAGATCGCCAAGTACCCCAATATCGAGGTGCGGCTGAACACCGCCGTCACCCCGGAGTATGCCGCGGCGGAGAACGCGGACGCCATCATCTCCGCTCTGGGCGCCCGTCCGGCGGTGCCCCCCATCCCCGGCCTCTCCGGCGGCAATGTCATCTCCGCCGAGGAGCTCTACCAGCACCCCGAGCGCGCCGGGGAGCGGGTGGTCATCCTGGGCGGCGGTCTGGTGGGCAGCGAGCTGGCCGTGTTCCTTTCCATGCAGGGCGGCCACACCTGTACCGTGGTGGAGATGGCCCCCGTGCCCAACGACGGCGGCAATGTCATCCAGGGCTGGGCCCTCCAGGGCGAGTTTGAGAAGTACGGCGTCACCCTCTCCCTCTCCACGAAGGCCAAGGAGGTCCGGGATGACGGCGTGGTGTGCGAGCGGGAGGGGGAGGAGGTCTTCTTCCCGGCGGACACCGTGGTCACCGCCCTGGGCATGAAGCCCCTGCGGGAGGAGTCCGACGCCCTGTCCGGCTGCGCCCCCGAGTTCTACGCCATCGGCGACTGCGTGGCCCCCAGGACCATCAAGCAGGCCACCGCCATGGCCTACCAGACGGCCCGGAACATCGGCCGCATCGCGTTTTGATTTTCCTCCGCGGCGTGGCCGGCGGCTTGGGCAAGATGGCTTCCGCGGTGTACGCGCTGCGCGCTTTGTGAGATATGGTAACTATAAAAAACCGGCCCCGGGGCAAGCTGCTCCGGGGCCGGTTTCTGCGCCTTAGAAGGTCCAGGCGGCGGGGTCGTTGATGAGGGCGTAAGAGCCGGGGGAAGACCACTCGCCGCTGGCCTCGTCGTAGACGATGGGACCGTCGGGATAGACCCTCTGGCGGCCATACTGGTCGGTGTAGACCAGGGCCTCCGCGTACTCGTGGCCCGGCTCCAGCACCACGTCCCGGGGCCGGTACCAGGCGGAAGTGGTGACGGACTTGCCGTCGAGAATGTAGGTATAGGGCCGCTCCTCGTACCACAGGACCAGCTCGTTGTCCCGGAACAGGCCCACCTGGATCTGGGAGCGGTCCGGGTCGTAGGGGCAGTCCCCGCTGCCGTACTCCCGGAGCAGGACCGGCCGGTCCCCGGTCTCGCTGTGGGCGGGGAGCACCCCGTCCTCCACCTCCCACTCCAGGGGGCCGGTTTCCAGCGTGAGGCTGGGGAAGGTCTCGCTGTACAGCGAGCCGTAGTAGTCCAGCACCTGGGTCTCCCGCTTTTCCCCGGTGACGAACACCACCGAGAGGGCGATGGAGTCGGTGAGGGGCACGGTGATCTCGGCGGAGAAGGACTGGGCCTCCCCCAGTGTGCCGGGGAACTCCAGGGGGGCGTCCTCTTCGCAGTCGGCCAGGAACAACGCCTCCATCCCCTCCACATAGGTCTTGGGCACGGCGTACACCGCAAAGGTGGCGGTGTTGGCTGCCGGGTCGCTGGAGAGGTGGCTGGTGTGGTACTCGGCGGTGAGGGTGTTCTGGGACTTCAGGATCTCCTCCACCCGGCTGGTGATGGAGCCGATCTGGCTGTTCACGTCGTAGGTCAGGCTGCCGATGGAGTTCTGGAGGCTGTTGTAGTCCTCCGTCACCCGGTCCAGCCGGGAGAAGAGATTGATGAACACCCCGAGGATGACGACCCCGGCCAGGGCCAGGAGCACCCGGGGCCAGCGCCGCCGCTTCTGCGCCGGGGCGGGGGGCTGGGCGGCGAGGTAGCGGTCCACGATCTCCTCCACCATCTTCAGCTGGGCCCCGGTCAGCTCTCCGTTTGCCCCGGCGGCCTCCGCTGGCCCGCCGGGGGTCTCCTCCACCCCCAGCAGCCAGCCCACGGACACCGAGAAGCGGGCGCTCAGGGCCACCAGCTTCTCGATCTCGGGCAGGCTGGCGTCCGACTCCCACTTGTAGATGGCCTGGCGGCTCACCCCCAGCTCCTCCCCCAGGGCCTCCTGGGAGAGGCCCAGCTCCTTCCGCTTTTGCGCGATGCGCTGTCCCGATGTCATGGGCCGATCCCCTCCTTTTCCCCTCCACCTTACCACGCCGTGACCGGGGAAAACCACCAACCCGGGGGTGGATTTTTGTCAACCGGCGGTTTACAACCATCATTTCGAAAAAGTGACGAGTCACTTTTTCGAGAAAGTCTCGGCGGTCTGCGCGCAAGATTTTGCCCTTGCGTGAGACGGGCAAAACTCACACTTGCCCGCCGAGAAGTGTTTTTCGCCATGCACATGTCGCGGCGAAAAACAGATCACACTTTTTTCGCGCCTGCGGGCGCGAACTCTGCGAGGCAGTTTCGGCAAATGCGTCAGCCGCTCTCTCTTGGCAGAATCCAGCTGTCGTACTCCTGCCAGAAGTAGCTGCGGAGGTACTGGTCCAGGGCCTCCGTCGGCACGTAGATGAGGAAGTCCGCTCCGTTCCGCAGGCCGTCCCCCACGGTGTAGGCCGCCGGGTCGGCGCCGGTGAGGGTGAGGGCGGTGAGGGCGGTGCAGCCAGAGAACATCCCGTCGTAGAGCAGGCCGATATTGGGCTGGACCACCACCTCCTCCACGGTGGTGTTGCCCGCGAAGAGGGTGGGGGATACGCCGGTGACCGGCTCGCCCTGCCAGGCGCCGGGGAGGACCAGCCGCCGGGCGGCCCGGCCGGCATCGGTGAGGCCGTCCACCACCCAGCCGTCCCCCTCCCGGCGGTAGGTGAAGAGGTCGGCGTCGGAGTTGTCCGCCGCCGTGCCGGAGAAGGCCAGGCCGGGCATGGCGGGGAGAGAGATGCCGGTGGGTGAGGTGTCCTCCAGGTAGACCTTCAAATCCTCGATGAGGAGCTTGGTGAACACAGTGGCCCCGCTGTCGTTTAAGTGGAAATTGGAGTCGTAGAACCACCCGCTCTCCAAAAGGCAGTCGTGGGGGTCCCCCAGGATGGGGAAGAGGAGGGCGGAGTCCAGGTAGTCGTAGTAGGCGTCCACGTCGGCGCTGCCGGTGCCGGGGGCGAGGGCGGCGGCGTTCATGGGGGAGAAGTGGTAGACCACCCGGGCCCCCTTGGCGGTCACCGCCCGGGCAAAGCCGTTGAGCGCGTCGATGAAGTCCTCCGTGATGACGGAGGGGTCAAAGGAGATGGGGTCGTTGGGGTTATAGCCCCCGGGGAGGATGTTGGCCCCCCGGCCGGGGTAGTCGATGTCTCCGTAGGCGTTGAAGGAGGACCGGGCGTAGACTCCCTCCGGCTCCGGCGCGCCGGTGAGGGCGTAGCCCAGCTTCTTCCCCGCGAAGGCGGGGAAGGCGGCGAGGAGCTGCTCGTACCGGCCCGGGTCGATGAGGGGCAGCAGGTCAAAGGCGCCGTCGGCGGCCTGCCACACCTCCTCGCCGGAGAAAAAGGTGGAGAGGGTCTGGGAACTCTGTTCCGGGGCCAGGACGAACAGGTCCCCCTCCCGGGCCTCGGCCTGGGCCCAGTCCAGCATGACCACAGTGCCCATGCTGGCGTACATGCCGAAGTCCACCACCTGCCAGCCGGGGAGCTGCTCCTCCACCAGCTCACTTTTCAGGGCGAAGGGGACGCTGCTCCCCCCCACCACGATGATGCGCGGCCCCTGGGTGGAGCGCAGGCGCTCCATCTTGTACTTCATCTCCCCCAAAAAGGTCTCCCCGTACTGGGGCGGGAGGGCGAAGCCGAACAGGGCCAGCAGGGCCAGGGGCAGGACCAGACACAGGGCCAGCAGGCCGCAGGCGGCGGCCAGGGGGCGGGGTGTTCTCTTGCGTTTCATGTGGTCTCCCTCCCCTCAAAACTGGAAGTAGATGAAGGCGGCGGCGCCGCCCCCGGTGAGCACCAGGCACCGGCACGCCAGCACCGACGCGGTGAGCAGGAAGTAGAGCAGCACGGTGCGGCTCTGCCGCCCCAGGCGGGCGGGGACCGCCCCCGCCCCGGCCAGGGCGGGGAGCCCCTCGGCCAGGGGGAGCAGGGCCACCAGCAGGCAGGCCCCCAGCAGCTCCGCGCCCCCCATGCCCAGGCCGGAGAGGATGGCGCCGGGGGAGAAGTCGGTGAAGATGGAGCGGATGATGAGCAGGGCGTCTGCCATGGTGGGGGAGCGGAAGAAGATCCAGGCAAACCACACCACCAGCAGGGTCGCCCCCCGGTGGACCAGCCGGCCCGCCCGGCTGCGGACCTCCCGGCCCCGGAGCAGGAGCCGCTCCCCCACCAGGCAGACCCCGTGGAACAGGCCCCACACTAGAAAGGTGACATTGGCCCCGTGCCAAAGGCCGCTGACGGCAAAGACGACGAGGGTGTTGAGGCACTGGCGGCCCAGGCCCCGGCGGCTCCCGCCCAGGGGGATGTAGAGGTAGTCGGTGAACCAGCCCGTCAGGCTGATGTGCCACCGCCGCCAGAAGTCCCGGAGGGAGGCGGCGGCATAGGGCCGGCGGAAGTTCTCGGTGAGGCGGATGCCCATGAGGTGGCCGCAGCCCAGGGCGATGTCGGTGTAGCCGGAGAAGTCGCAGTAGATCTGCAGGGCGAAGAGGGCGGTGGCCACCGCCAGGGCCGACCCGCCGGCCGCGGCCGCGCCGTCGTAGGCCGCGTCCACAAAGGGGGCCAGGTAGTCGGCCAGGAGCACCTTCTTCACATACCCCCGCAGCAAGCAGCGCAGGCCCTCGGGCACGTCGGCGTCGGAGAACTTCCTCGGCTCCTTCAGCTGGGGCAGGAGGGCGCCCGGCCGCTCGATGGGCCCGGCCACCAGCTGGGGGAAGAAGGTGACGAACAGGGCGTAGTACCCCAAATGCCGCTCCGCCGGGACCGTGCCCCGGCAGACGTCGATGGCGTAGGACAGGGTCTGAAAGGTGTAGAAGGAGATGCCCATGGGGAGCAGCAGGTGCACCCCGGAAAAGGACACCTCAAACCCCAGCAGCCTGGCCAGGCCGAATACCCCGGCCAGGGTGAAGTCCAGGTATTTGAAGAGGAACAGCACCCCCAGGCAGACCACCGCGTCGGCCGCCAGGGCCAGTTTCCGGCCCCGGGGGGTGGCCGCGTCCTCGATGGCGAGGCCGCAGCGGTAGGAGACCAGGATGGTCAGCAGGATGAGCCCCAGCAGCCAAACATTGTGCCAGGCGTAGAAGAGCAGGGAGGCGGGGAGGAGCATCATCCACCGGTACCTCCCCGGGATGAGCCAGTAGAGGGCCAGCACCGCCGGCAGGTAGAGGAAAAAGACAGGGGAGACAAAGCTCACTTCTCTCCCCCCTTCCTCGGCGGCACCAGGGCGCAGGTGAGGGCGGGGAGGAGCAGGAGGACCAGCACCTCCTGGTAGGGCACCGCCAGGGCCAGGGCGGTGAGGACCAGGGCGGCGGCGCACACCATCCCCGGCAGGGCCCATAGGACGCACCTCCGGGCAAACCGGGCGGTCAGGCCGGAGAACAGGACCGTGAGGGCCAGCAGGGCGGTCACGGCGGGGTATTGGAGAAAGACCAGGGTCATGTTTCGCCCTCCCGTGCCCGGCGCAGGTCCTCGATGACCTGGGCCGTGTGGATTTGGACCCCCTCGGTGCTCAGGTGGTTGTCCGTAGCGTAGAAGTAGAGCGGGTCCATGAGGGAGTCTGCGATATCGGAGATGACCGGGGCGTGGAGCGTGGAGCGGAGGAGGGCGTCCAGCTCGGCGATGGCCTCCGGCGTGCTGTCGGGGGAGAGACTGGTGCGGCTGCGGGGGGAGTAGGTGAAGTAGACCTCCACCCCCTTGGCGGAGAAGGCGTCGTAGACCCCGTTGAGCCCGTCCCAGTCCCGGGGGCGGATGTGGGCGGCGTTGTAGAAGGCCCGCTTGATGCCGAAGTTCTCCCCGGAGAGGTTGTTCTCCCGGTAGAGGATGTAGTCGCCGTAGGCGTTGTAGGTGGCCTGGGCCTGGCGCACCCCGTCCTCGTCGTAGAAGGAGGGGGAGTCGCCGTAGGAACGGGGCTCCATGTCCGCCCGGGCGGTTTGAAAGGCGGAGAAGGCGGCGAAAATACCGGTGTAGCCCCGGCAGTCCAGCGGGGAGAGAAGGTCAAAGTTGGACTCAGTGAGGCAGAAGAGCTCCCGGTCCAGGGCGGTCTCGCCGCAGAACTGCATGTCGATGGCGTCCAGCTCCGGGGAGGAGAGGAGGATGTCCCCCGCCTTGGCGTATTGGAGCACGATCTCGGCCTGGGGGCGCATATTGGAGTAGGCGTACACCCCCATATTCACCACCTTGAAGTCCGGAAAGGCGGCCTCCAGCATGGGGCTGTCGTAGCCGAAGCGGGCGGAGGAGCCGCAGAAGAGGATGAGCTTGTCCTCGTCCCGGAGAGAGTAGAGGTAGTCGGCCTTGTCGGGGAAGGTGTCGAAGTAGCTGCCGCTGTATACCGGGTCCCGGACGGCGTTGAGGTGGAGCCGGGTGACCTGATAGGCGCCGAAGGAGTCCTCCCCCACCGACGAGAGGTTGTCAAAGAGGTAGAGGTGCTCCGCCGTCAGGGAGCGGAAGGCCCCCGGCTCCACGGCCTCCAGGGCCGGGGGCAGGACCACGGTCTCCGCCGCCACGTCCCCGAAGGCCCCGGCGGCGATGGCGGTGACGGGGGCGCCCCCCAGCTTCTCCGGCAGGACCAGGTCCCCGCTGGGGCCGGTGTAGCCGGTGATGACCGCCCCGCCCTCCGCGACGGTGTAGGTGAAGTCCCCCTCCGGGGCGGCGGGGAGCCACTCCACATACAGGTCCAGAGAGGTTTCGCCGCCGTGGTCGGCCCGGCTGCCGAAGCCGATGTGGGTGCCCGCGCCGTCGGGGGCGGTGTTCCAGCCGATGGGCACATAGCCCGGCCGGGAAAACTGCCCCCGCCAGGGCAGGGTATTGGAGCGCAGGTGCACCCCGGAGTCCTGGGCGGTGATGGACTCCCCCGTCCCGCCGCCGGCGTGGTAGGTGAGGGAGCGGGCAGGGGCGGTGGTCAGGCGGATGAGGGCGGGATAGCGGACCTCGTGGAGGATGAGGGTGTAGTAGTCGTAGCTCTTGGAGGTGCCGGTTCGGGCGGAAACGGTGTAGCGGTCAAAGTTCACCGAGGAGATGCGCTCCCCAGCGGGCACCCCCACCTCCACCTCCACATCCCCGCCCCGGGGCACCTCGTAGACCTGGCGGTAGAAAAAGAGGTCCGGGTCGTCCTCAAAGACCACGGTGCAGGTGGGCCCGCCCCCCTCCGGCGCGCACCCGGCCAGGGCCAGCAGGAGCAGGGCCAGGAGGGCGGGGACGAAACGTCGTCTGTCTCTCACGGACGGGCCTCCTCAGGCGTTGGTGATGGTGATGCCCGCCTCCCGGTAGGGGACGAGCAGGTCGTCCTCCGCGTCGGTGAAGATGTCGTCATAGGCGCGGAGGGCGGCGGTGCGGTAGGGGGACTTCAGGAGGAACTTGGACCGGTCCACCACCAGCACCTTGCGGTCGGACAGCTCCAGGGCGGTGGCCTTGATCTCCTTGGCGGAGAGGGAGTGCTCGTAGGTGCCCCCCAGGCCGATGGCGGCGCAGGAGGAGAACATCACGTCAAAGTGGAACCCCCGCAGGGCGTTGCAGGCCATGCTGCCGGCAAAGCCCTTGGTGGGGCTGAACTCCCCGCCGGGCATGAGGACGTGTACGTTGTCCCGCTGGGCCAGGAGGGAGGCGGCCTGAAAGCCGTTGGTGACCACCACCTTGTGCTGCAGCTCCATGCGCCCGGCCAGGGCCAGGCAGGTGGAGGAGTTGTCGATGAAGATGGTCTGGAACTCCGGCAGGTGGGCCAGCGCCACCGAGGCCGCCGCCTCCTTCCCGGTGGCGTTCACCTCCTGGCGGATGAAGATGGACACCTCGTCCGATCCGTCGGCGTACATGGCACCGCCGTGGGTGCGCTGGAGCAGGCCCAGCTTCTGCATCTCGTTCAGGTCCCGGCGCACCGTGGCACCGCTGACATACATCAGCTTGCTCAAATCTGCCACACTTGCGCGTTTGTGGGATTTCAGATAGTCCAGTATGATGTCGAACCGCTCGTTTATATGCATAATTCTCGCCCCCCGTAAATCGCGGATATTGTAGCATCCTGCCGCAGGGTTGTCAACGGAGAAACCTTTTTATGGAAGCACAGGACCCGGTTCCCGTCGGAACGGAACGAATTTGTGCAAAGTGACCAGTTCGAATGTGCTCATTTGTGAGCAAAAGCGTGATTATCCATGCAGTTTTCTCGATTTATTGGACAATATGAATAAAATATGGACAAATGAAACGGCGGTTGTTATAATTTCACACAACAGCGGAGGCCGTGCCGGCGACGGTCCCGTGTAAGGGAACCATTTTTCGAGTTTCGAGGAGGAAACGAAATGAAGGCGAAGAGATTTGCATCTGCCATGAGGGGCCTGGCGGCCATCATGGCGTCCGTGCTGGTCCTGTCCATTGTTGGGACGGGCATCGCGGACAGCTACCGCGCCAGGCTGGACGACTTCCTGGGGACCCAGAGCTACGTCACCATCACCGATGCGGACGCGGCCCGGTTTGTCAGCGACTACGCCACCATCGACGAGATGAAGGCCGCCGCCCGGGACATCGCCATCCGCGAGGGCGAGGAGGGCACGGTCATTATGAAGAATGACAACAATGTCCTGCCCCTCGCCTCCGGCCAGACTGTGGCCCTGTTCGGCCTGGCGGCCTACGCCCCCTACCCCTACACCAGCGGCGACCACAAGGCGGGCAACGCCGACGCGGTGGACCTGGTCCAGGCCCTGACCGACGCCGGCGTGCAGCTCAACCAGACCGTGCTGGACTTCTACCAGACCAATATCCTCAATAAGCACACCGAGCAGGTCCCCAACCAGTGGACTGGCGAGCTGGAGACCTCCACCGCCTATGACCACATCTACGTGGCCTCCCCCGGCGACATGACCACCTACCAGATCTACGAGGTGCCCCCCACGGAGTACGTGGCCCTGGGCGCCCCCGCCGACTGGATGAGCCAGGTGGACAAGGAGAATACCATCGGCATCTGCGTGTTCGCCCGGGGCGCCGGCGAGGGCAACACCTACGCCCCTGGCTCCGCCGTCAACTACGCCGGCGAGGAGACCGGGGAAGACCCCCTGGCCCTCTCCGAGGATGAGCTGGCGGTCATCGACGTGGCCAAGGAGACCTGCTCCCAGGTCATCGTGCTGCTCAACACCGGCAACACCATGATGATCGGCGACATCGCCGAGGGCGGGGAGCACGAGGTGGACGGCATCGCCTATATCGGCTGCCTGAACGACTACCAGGCCATCGGCGTGGCCAATGTGCTCACCGGCCAGGTCAACGCCACCGGCGCCCTGCCCGACACCTATGTAGCCGACAACGCCTCCATCCCCGCGGTGATGAACTTCGGCGGCGGGTACTATGCCGACTACGAGATCGTGGCCCGCGACGACGACCCCCGCTACCCCGGCGTGGAGATCGCCAACACCGAGGCCGGCTCCTTCGGCGGCAGCAACACCTATAACGGCGGCATGTACATCGTGGAGGCCGAGGGCATCTACGTGGGCTACAAGTACTACGAGACCCGCTACTACGACTCCATCGTCAACCCCGGCTCCGGAGCCAGCTCCTCTGCCGGAGCCACCCAGGGCAGCGCCTGGAACTACGGTGACGAGGTGGTCTACACCTTCGGCCACGGCCTGAGCTACCTGCCCTACACCCAGACCCTGCGGAGCGTGGAGGTGGACCGCACCCCCGACGGAAACATCACCGCCGTGGTGGACATCACCAACAACAGCGACCAGGACGGCTATTTCCTGGCCCAGCTCTATGTCCAGCAGCCCTACACCGACTATGACCGGCAGAACAACGTGGAGAAGTCGGCGGTCATGTTCCTCAATTCCGGCAAGGTGGAGGTGGCGGCCGGCGCCACCGAGCAGGTGACCATCACCGTGCCCACCAAGTACCTGGCCAGCTATGACTACACCAATGCCAAGACCTACATCCTGGACGACGGCGACTACTACTTCACCGCCGCCGCCGGCGCCCATGAGGCGGTGAACAACATCCTGGCCGCCCAGGGCTACACCGCCGCCGACGGCATGGACGCCGAGGCCGTGGGCACCGCCCTGACCTGGAACCTGGCTGAGTTCGACGACAGCACCTTCTCCGTGTCCAACGGCACCCCGGTCACCAACGTGGCCGACGACGCCGACCTGAACTACTGGACCGGGGAGGACACCGTCACCTACCTCTCCCGCCAGGACTGGGAGGGCACCTACCCCATCAACTACAATGAGGTGGACATCTACCTGGCCGACAGCCCCCGCGCCGACGAGTGGATCGCCGAGCTCCGGGGCGAGACCTACACCATCCAGACCGGCAACCCCGCCGCCGAGGGCGTGGACAGCGGCCTTCGCTTCAACAGCGCCGATATCCAGTATGAGCAGCTCAGCGACATCAACAACGAGTACTGGGAGCAGCTGGTCTCCTCCATCACCATCGACGAGGCGGTGGGCGCGGTCATCCACGGCGGCAGCCAGACCGACACCCTGACCAACGTGGACAACCCCGTGGTCATCCAAAACGAGGGCGTCAGCGGCTTCACCGCCACCTACACCGACGAGACCACCGGCGAGACCTACCGCTTCAATGTCCACTCCCAGACCCTGATGGGCTCCTCCTTCAACCCGGAGCTGGCCTATGAGTGGGGCCTGGTGGAGGGCAACTCCGGCCTGTGGCTCCAGCGCTACCACCTGTGGGGCACCGGCCTGACCCAGCGCCGCACCCCCTATAACGGCCGCAACTACGAGTACATCTCCGAGGACCCCATGCTCACCAACCGCATTGGCTACGGCATCCTCCAGGGCTGCGCCGACAAGGGCATCCTGAACGGCCCCAAGCACATGGGCTTCAACGACCAGGAGCACAACCGCGGCGGCATCTCCGCCTACATGAACGAGCAGAAGTTCCGGGAGACCGACCTGCGGGGCTTTGAGGGCGGCCTGAGCGACGCCGACGGCATGGCGGTCATGATCGCCTTCAACCGCATCGGCGCCACCAACGCCTCCCACCACGTGGGTATGCTCCAGACCATCCTGCGGGACGAGTGGGGCTATACCGGCCTCATCTCCACCGACATGATGAACAATATGTACTACTTCAACGCCGAGTCCATGGTCATGGCGGGCATCACCCAGGTGGCCGACTTCGCCACCGAGGACAACCACATCAGCCTGGGCGAGGGCGGCGTGGACGCCACCTGGCCCTACATCTCCGTGGAGAGCGTCAGCGGGGACGCGGACCTGGTCAACCAGGCCCGGGAGAACCTGAAGTACCAGCTGTACACCTTTGCCAACAGCGCCATCCTGAACGTGTCTACCGAGCGGGTCAACACCTGGTGGGACACCGCCCTCCAGGCCCTCACCTACGGCAGCGCCGCCCTGGCCGCCATCACCGGCCTGGCCTGGATCGTCCTGACCGTGCTCCCCGACAAGAAGAAGGAGGAGGTATAATCCATGAACTCCGTGAAAAGAAAGCAGCCTGCCGGCGTGTGGGCCGCCCTGCTGGCGGCCATCCTGGCCCTGGTGTCCGTGATCGTCTATCAGGTGAACATCAGCAGCGCGGGCTATTTCCAGAACGCCGCTGTGACCAACCAGATCCTCTACTCCGTGCTGGCCATCATCATGCTGGTGGTGGTGGTTGTCCTGGCCCAGGTCAAGGCGGCGGGCGCCGCGGGCACCGTGGTGGAGCTGATCTCCGGCCTGCTCCAGATCGCGGTGCCGGTGCTCCTGACCCTGTGCCTGGTCAACCTGATCGCCGCCCGGGCGGAGGGCCTCGGCTTCATCTACTTCTCCAACGCCGACGTGCTGCTGGAGGTCCAGACCCCGGCCAACCTCTCCTCCGCTACCGGCACCATCGCCAACATGGTCCTGCTGGGCGTAGCTGTCCTGGTGAGCATGGTGGCCGCCTTCTTCCGCACCGCCAGAAAGGCGTAAGGCAAGAGGGATTCCAGGCGGGCTTGTCACAGCCAATCAGACGCTGAATTGCTGTGCCCGGGGCTCGCCCCGGGCACAGCAATTTCCATTTTCTCCGCGCCGGAACAGAAAGAGGGATGAGACATGCTTTCCATCCGCACATTCACCTGCGAAAACCTGCGGGAGGGCTGCGTCACCGACGCGCCCGCCCCCCGCTTCGGCTTCTCTCTGGACAGCGACCGGCCCGGGGCGGCGCTGGCCAGGGCCACCCTGTCCGTCAACGGCTGGAGCGTGGAGACCGACCGGCAGATCGGCATACCCTACGGCGGAGCGGCCCTCAAGCCCTTTACCCGTTACCGGGCGGAGCTGACGGCGGTGGACGACGCCGGGGAGGAGGCCCGGGCGGAGCTGACCTTCGAGACCGGGCGGCTGGACACCCCCTGGGCCGGGCAGTGGATCAGCGACGGGGCCTACTCCTTCACCGAGAAGAAGGTCTCCCCCCTTCCCATGACCTTTCGCCGGGCCTTCCGGCTCAAGGGGGCGGTGCGCTCTGCCCGGATCTACGCCACCGCCATGGGAATCTATCGGCTCTCCCTCAACGGCTCGCGGGTGGGGGAGGACTACTTCGCCCCCGGCTTTACCTCCTACAAGACCTACCTCCAGTACCAGACCTACGACGTGACGGAGCAGCTGCGGGAGGACAACACCCTCACCGCAGTGGTGGCCGGCGGCTGGGCGGTGGGCCCCTTCGTCTACAGCCGGAAAAACCGTATCACCGCCGACCGGCAGGCCCTGCTGCTGGAAGTGCGGGTGGCCTATGCCGACGGCACCACCGAGGTGATCGGCACCGACCCGGCTTGGCAGGTCACCGAGGACGGTCCCCTCCGGGAGGCCGGCTTCTACGACGGGGAGGTCTACGACGCCACGGTGGAGGAGTCCTCCTTCACCTGGCGCTCCGCCACGGTAGAAAAGCTGCGGGTCAGCCCGTCCATCCGGGCGGCCTACGGCGCGCCGGTGACCGCCCACGAGGTCTTTATCCCCCGCTCCTGCACCAGGGTGGGGGACGCCCTGGTCTACGACTTCGGCCAGAACTTCGCCGGCGTGGTCCGGCTGAAGCTCCGGGGTGAGCGGGGCCAGAAGATCCTGGTGCGCCACGCTGAGATCCTCAATCCCGACGGCACCCTGAATACCGCCTTCCTCCGCTCGGCCAAGGCCCGCATCGAGTACACCTGCGCCGGCGGGGAGGAGACCTACTCCCCCGCCTTTACCTACATGGGCTTCCGCTATGTGGGGGTGGAGGGCATCGAGGCGGAGGATATCGACGTGACCGCCGCGGCTCTCTACTCCGACCTGGCGGAGAGTGGCGGCTTCTCCTGCTCCAACGAGATGCTCAACCAGCTCCAGTCCAATATCCGCTGGGGGGCCAAGTCCAACTTCATGGACATCCCCACCGACTGCCCCCAGCGGGACGAGCGCATGGGCTGGACCGGGGACATCGCCGTCTTTGCCCCCACGGCCTGCTTCAACTTCGACATGAGCCGCTTCCTCTACAAGTGGATGCTGGATGTGCAGGCCGAGCAGCTCCCCGGGGGCGGCATCCCCAACACCGTCCCCGCCCAGGGCTTCGGCTTCCCCACCACCATGCCCGCCATGGCGGTGGACTGGTGGGGGGACGCCTGCGTGCTGGTGCCCTGGGCCGAGTACATGGCCCGGGGGGACCTGGAGCTGCTCCGCCGGTTCTACCCGGTGATGAAGAAGTACGTCAAGGCCTGCCGGTTCTGGGCCGGGCTGTTCAGCTTCGGGAAGAAAAAGTACATCTGGCACACCCCCTCACCCCTCCACTTCGGGGACTGGGTGGCCCCCGACGTGCCCAAGATGCAGCAGTGGCAGGCGCGGAGCAAGTGGACCGCCACCGCCAGCCTCTGCCACACCAGCGCCGTCACCGCCCAGGTGGCGGAGCTTCTGGGGGAGCGGGAGGAGGCCGCCTACTATAAGGATCTGAGCGCCAAGGTAGCCGACGCCTACTGCTCGGTGTTCACCGACGGGCAGGGGAAGCTGCTGGAGGAGTTCCAGACCGCCTATGTCCTGCCCCTCCAGTTCCACATGTTCCCCCCGGACGTCATGCCCCGGGCGGCGGAGAACCTGGCCCGGCTGGCGGAGCGGAACGACTGGTGCATCGGCACTGGCTTCCCCGGCACGCCCTACCTCCTCTTCGCCCTGGCGGACAACGGCCAGGCGGAGGCGGCCTATAAAATGCTCCTGAACACCAAGTGCCCCTCCTGGCTCTACGAGGTGAAGGTGGGGGCCACCACGGTGTGGGAGCGGTGGGACGGCCTGGACGAGAACGGGGAGTGCCCCATCGGGGACGACGGCACCGACAAGATGATCTCCTACAACCACTTTGCCTTCGGCGCGGTGGGGGACTTCCTCTACCGCCGGGTGGCCGGCCTCGAGCCCCTGGAGGCGGGCTACCGCCGCTTCGCCGTGAGGCCCCTGGTGGGGGGCGGCCTCACCCGGGCCGGCGCCTGGGTGGAGACCCCCTACGGCCGGGCGGCCGCGGAGTGGGAGATTAAGGGGGACACCTTCACCCTCACGGTCACGGTGCCGGTGGGCACCACCTGTAAGGTGATGATGCCGGACGGGACGTGTAAAATATGCCCCAGCGGGACCCACACCTGTGCCTGCAAACGCTAGGAGAAAGGACGTTCACCCATGAGCAAGCGAACGAACGATTTTTGGAGCTCCCCCCTGACCCGGCCGG
>DVHW01000166.1 GCA_018711785.1 Candidatus Galloscillospira excrementavium | reverse complement strand
GCTGTGTTTCGCTTCTTATTAATATGAAAGCACATTCACCTGTTCAACTTTTCGCTGCATATGACCGGTTTTTCCAGAAGTTTTTATGCTAAAAATAAAGAATTTCCCAAAATTCACCTGTTGACCAGACGCCAATCTCTCTTCTCCGAGCACTCTTTCCACCCGCTCACAGGAGACGGGTCCGGGTGCAAAAATCGTCGGCGGAACGCTTCCCTTCTACACCATCTTCCCGCTCAGCCAATCGGCCAGCGGCACATAGGCGATGGGCAGGAAAATGGCCGGCAGCATATTGCCCACCCGGATCTTCTCCTTGGGAAGGCCCATCAGGTTCAGGGCGATGCCGATGATGATGAGCCCTCCGACAGCGCTCATCTCGGCCTTGACCGCCTCCCCCAGGAAGGGCTCCACCCACCCGGCCAGCAGGGTCAGCCCGCCCTGGTAGAGGATGAGGGGCACGATGGAGAAGGCCACTCCCACTCCCATGGCGGCGGCAAAGGTGATGGAGGTCACTCCGTCGATGACCCCCTTGGAGATGAGGATGGAGTAGTCCCCGTCCATCCCCGCCCGGAAGGCCCCGGTGATGGCCATGGCCCCCACGCAGAAGAGGACCGAGGCATTGACAAAGCCCTCGGTGAAGCGGCTGCTGCCCCCGTCCCGGATGAGCCGGCGGCGGAGGAGCTCCCCCATGCCGTCCAGCCTGTCCTCGATCCTCAGCGCCTCCCCCAGCAGGGTGCCCAGCACCATGCAGATGACCACGCACAGGGTGTCCTCGGTGCCGATGGCCCCCGAGATGCCGATGCCCAGCACGCACAGGCCCAGGGTGGTGGTCAGCACGGCGGAGAGCCGGGCGCTGAGCCGGTTTTTCAGCAGCAGGCCCGCCACACTGCCCAGCAGGATCAGCGCGGCATTGATAAAGGTAGCAATCATGTCGGTTACGCCTCCAGGGACCGTTCTTTCTCCAATCGGTTGCATACCGTATCATCATAAACCGCCGCAGGTACCCTTGTCAAAGCTTTTTCCCCACTCATGCCCCCCTTGTCCGGTGAATATAGTCTCTTGTAGACCACTGACCGACTCCAGGGAGGGGACCGCTTTGAAACTCAACCGCTCATCCATGCTCTACGGCACGCTGGTGCTCACCGGCACCAGCATTGTCTCCCAGGTGCTGGGATTCATCTACCGCATCTTCCTCTCCCGGCTCATCGGGGCCGAGGTGATGGGCCTCTACCAGCTCATCATGCCGGTGTACTCGGTGGTCCTCTCCCTCACCGCCGTGGGGCTGACGGCGGCGGTCTCCAACCTCTCCTCAGAGTTCCACGCCCTGGGGGACCGGGCCTCCAGCGCCCGGGTGCTCCGCCGGTGCCTGGCCGCCTTTTTCCTTCTCTTTCTCCTGGTGGCCGGGGTAGTGGTCCTCTTTTACGACCCCATCTCGGTCTACCTGCTGGGGGACGCCCGCACCCAGCTGGGGCTGCTGCTCCTCCTCCCCTGCCTGCTCCTCACCGGCATCGAAAACCTGCACAAGCACTTCTTCTACGGCACCGGCCAGGTCCGCCCCCCGGCGGCGGTGGAGCTGTGCGAGCAGTTCATCCGCACCGGGGCGGTGCTGGGGCTGCTGGTCCTCCTCCTGCCCCAGAACCCGGAGCGGACGGTGGGCATCATCGTGCTGGGCATGTGCACCTCGGAGGTCTTCTCCTCGGTCACCTTGGTGCTGCTCTACCGCCGCTTCCTCTCCCAGACCGGCGGCCCGCCGCTCCTCCGGGGAAAGGCCCCCGGCCTGAACCGGCGCATCGCCGCCATCGCCCTGCCCATCGCCGCCACCTCCCTGCTGGGCAACCTGATGGGCTCGGCCAACGCGGTGCTCATCCCCCAGCGGCTGGTCCACGCGGGGCTGGACGTGTCGGAGGCTATGAGCGCCTTCGGCGTGCTGTGCGGCATGACGGTGCCCATGCTCTGCCTGCCTACCTGCTTCATCGGGGCCATGGGGCTGGTGCTGGTGCCCAAGCTGGCCCAGAGCCGGGCCCTGGGCCGCCGGGAGGAGTGCTGCCGCCGCATCGGGAAGGCCCTCTTCGCCACCTCCATCCTCACCATGCCCGCCCTGGCCCTGCTGGTGGTGCTGGGCCCCACCATCGGGGTCTACCTCTTCCAGGAGGAGACCGTGGGGCAGTACATCGTCCCTCTCTCGGTGGGGGTGCTTCTCTCCTGCTACCAGTCGGTGCTGGGCGGGGCCCTCAACGGCCTGGGCCGGCAGTCGGCGGCGGCCTGGAGCTCCATCGCCTGCGGCGCCCTCCAGCTGGGGTGCACCTGGTTTCTCATGGGCCTGCCCGGAGTGGGGCTGGACGGGTATGTGGCCGGCTTCGTGGCCAGCTCCGCCCTGGGCGTTCTCCTCAACTGGCTCCTGGTGGCCCGTGCCACCGGCCTGAAGCTCCAGCTGTTCCAGTGGTGCACCGCCCCCGCCCTCTCCGCCCTGCTGATGGGGCTGACCGTCAATCTGCTGTTCCGGGTCCTGCTCCGTGCCGGGCTGGGCGGCGTCCCCGCCGCCGGGGCCTGCCTGCTCTTTGGCCTGGTGCTCTACCTGGCCGCCCTCAGCGCCCAGGGGGTGCATCCCCTCCGCCTGTTCCGTCTGCGCTGAGCCGGCGGTCTGAATTTTTTCTTACATTTCGACATTTTCCCCCCACTTTGTCCCGTCTTGTAGTATAATGGAGAAAATCGCGCTCCGCGGGCTCCCTGCGGACAAGGGGGGACCCGCTGTTGAAACGGCTCAAAAAACGTTGGATCTTCCTGGCCATCCTGCTCCTGCTGGTCCTCTTCTGGCTGGGAAACCTGCGGATTCTCGTCACCACGCGGGTGGAGCTCACCTCAGACAAAATCGCCGAAGAGGTGACCATCGTCCACCTCACCGACCTCCACGGGGCCGTCTTTGGGCGGGACAATGCCCGGCTCATCGACCGCGTCGCGGGAGAGGAGCCCGACCTCATCGCCGTCACCGGGGATATGTACACCTACGGGGATGCGGAGGGGCAGGCCCGGGCCCTCGCCCTCCTCGCCGCCCTGACAGAGGTGGCCCCGGTATATTATGTCAACGGCGAGCACGACAACAGCGCCGCCTTCCGGGCCGACCTGACCGCCGCCGGGGTCCACGTACTGGACTACGAGACCGCAGACGTCACCATAGGGGAGACCCGGCTGACCCTGTACGGCATCAACAACGTCTACTACTCTCCCACCTTCGACCTGGCCAACGCCTTCACCCTGGACGAGAGCCGGTACAACATCCTCCTGGCCCACAGCGCCAATGTCCCCGCCTTCCGGCGCTTCGGTCTGGACCTGGCCCTATGCGGGGACACCCACGGCGGCCAGGTGCGCCTGCCCTTTGTGGGGGCGGTCTACAACAGCGGCGTCTGGTTTCCCGAGCGCTCCGGCTCCGGCGCCCAGTACACCAAGGGACTCTACCCGTTCGGGAGCTTCTCCCTGTTTCTCTCCAGCGGCCTGGGCACCTATCCCGTCCCGGTGCGGCTGTTCGATCTGCCCGAGATCGCCGTCATCACCCTGCGCTGACCCATTTTACTTACACCAGAAGGGGGATCCCCATGCAAGAGACACAAATGCGGCCCCGGAAGAAGGAGCGGAGCTGGCGGTACTACCTCCGCCTGCCCCTGCTGCTGGTGAAGCTGGACCTGGTTTTGCTGGCCATCCTGCTCCTCTCCCGGCTGGTGCTGGCCCTGTTTCCCGCATCCGCCGCGGGGGAGGCGGTGAGCACCCTTCCCCCGGTGCCCACGCCGGCGCCCACCCCCACCCGGCAGGTGACCCCTGAGACTCCCGACTGGATCACCGTGGACCTGCTGGAGGTCAACGAGTGGTCCCGGCCGGGCACGAAGCTGGACCGGGTCAACGGCGTGGTCATCCATTACACCGGCAACCCGGGCACCACCGCCGAGCAGAACCGGAGCTACTTCAAAAACCTGGCCACCACCCACGAGACCTACGCCAGCAGCAACTTTGTCATCGGCATGGACGGGAAGATCATCCTCTGTGTGCCCATGGACGAGGTGGCCTACTGCTCCAATGACCGCAACAGCGACACCCTCTCCATCGAGGTGTGCCACCCGGACGAGACCGGCCAGTTCACCCAGGAGAGCTACGACGCCCTGGTCCGCCTGACCCAGTGGCTCATCGACTCCTACGATTTGGAGCGGGAGGACATCCTCCGCCACTACGACGTCATCGGCAAGGAGTGCCCCCTCTGGTATGTGGACCATCCGGAGGAGTGGGAGGCCTTCC
>DVHW01000165.1 GCA_018711785.1 Candidatus Galloscillospira excrementavium | reverse complement strand
ACTCCATGTACAACACGCCCCCCTGCTGGTGCATCTACATGCTGGGGCTGGTGCTGGAGTGGCTGGAGGGCCAGGGTGGCATCCCCGGCATGGAGGCCATCAAGCACGCCAAGGCCCAGATGCTCTACGAGGTCATTGATTCCTCCCGCCTGTTCACCTGCGCCGTGGAGAAGAGCTCCCGGTCGGACATGAACGTGGTCTTCCGCACGGGGAACGACGAGCTGGACGCCAAGTTCGTCCAGGAGGCCACTGCCGCCGGGTTCACCAACCTGAAGGGCCACCGCTCCGTGGGCGGTATGCGTGCCAGCATTTACAACGCCATGCCCACCGAGGGCGTGGAGAAGCTCTGTGACTTCATCAAGGCATTCGACAGGAATAACTGACGGGAGGAACATCCGAATGTATAGAATTAAAACGCTCAACAAGATATCTCCCGCCGGACTGTCCGTGCTGGACCAGACCCGCTATCAAGTCAGCGGCGACGTGGAGAACGAGGACGGCATCCTGGTCCGCTCGGCGGATATGCACGACTACGCCTTCCCCGATGCCCTCCGGGCCATCGCCCGGGCGGGGGCGGGCACCAATAATATCCCCATCGACCGCTGCAGCGAGGCGGGCATCGTGGTCTTCAACACCCCCGGCGCCAACGCCAACGCGGTGAAGGAGCTGGCGGTCTGCGCCCTGCTCCTGGCCTCCCGGAACATCGCCGGCGGCGTGGAGTGGGTCAAGGCCCAGGCCGCCGCCGGGGTGGAAGTGGCCGACGTGGTGGAGAAGGGCAAGGGCCAGTTCGTGGGCCCCGAGCTCTCGGGCAAGATGCTGGGCGTCATCGGCCTGGGGGCCATCGGCGTGCAGGTGGCCAACATCGCCACCAAGCTGGGCATGACTGTGTTCGGCTACGACCCCTACCTCAGCGTGGACGCCGCCCTCTCCCTCTCCCGGCTGGTCCACCGGGCCATGGACCTGGAGACCATCTACAAAAACTGCGATTACATCACCCTCCACGTGCCTCTCAACGACCAGACCCGGGGCATGATCAACAGCGACGCCATCCACATGATGAAGGGGGGCGTGCGCATCATCAACCTGGCCCGGGGCGGCCTGGTGAATGAGGACGACATCCTCGCCGCCCTGGATACCGGCAAGGTGGCCGCCTACGTCACCGATTTCCCCAACAGCCGGCTGGCCGGGGGCAGGAATGTGGTGCCCATCCCCCACCTGGGGGCCTCCACTCCGGAGAGCGAGGAGAACTGCGCCGTCATGGCCGCCCAGCAGCTCCGGGACTATCTGGAGAACGGCAACATCCGCAACAGCGTGAACCTGCCCACCCTGGAGCAGGAGTGGAGCGGCATTGCCCGCTTGTGCATCATCCACCGGAACATCCCCGCCATGCTCTCGGCCATCACCGGCATCCTCTCCCAGGAGGGGGTCAACGTGGAGAACATGACCAACAAGTCCAAAAAGGACTACGCCTACACCGTGGTGGACATCAACGCCCGGGTGAAGGACAGCGTGCTGGATGCCATCCGGGCGGTGGACGGCGTGCTCCGGGTGCGGCTCATCAACCACTGAAGTGCTGTCGCAGCAGTGACAGAGCCACTGCTGCGAGTGGGTTGCGGCCCGCGGCAGCGCACTCGCTGACCACGGGGGACGGTCAGCTCGCACGTTTGCGGGCCGAGAAGTGTTTTTCCCGAGGCACATGTCCCCGGGAAAAACGGATTTGCACTCTTTTTGCGGCGTGCGCGCCGCAAACTCTGCGAGGCTTTTTCAAAAGAAACAGCGGGCCCTCCCCACCGGGGAGGGCCCGCTGTTTTTGTGCGTAGGGTCAGAACTCCTTGCGCTGGTAGATGCCCAAGGCCACAAAGTAGGAGATGACCAGCGCGCCTACGCAGACCATGGCCAGCACCATGGGGAGGGCGTTGACGAGCCAGGGCCCTAGGGTCAGCTCCACGCCCGCCGAGTCGGCCAGCTGCCCCAGCAGCATGACGCCGCCGAACACGGCCACAAAGATGACGATGCTGATGATGCGGCTCTTCTCCGCGCCGAACTTCAGGAGCACCGGCAGGGTGATGGCGTTGAAGATCAGGGAGAGAGCGATGCACACCAGCATGGAGAACAGGGTCTCCGCGGCGGCGAACTCCGCCAGGCCCAGGACCGCCAGCGCAGCCATCAGGGCCAGGACCAGCAGGGCGGTGACGCCCACCGAGAGCAGGGCGAACAGGTATTTGCCCGCCACGATGTCCCGCCGGCCGGCGGGGGTGGCGGCGGCGAACTTCTCCCAGTGGGCCTGGTCGTCAAAGCCGAAAGAGGACATGGGCAGCAGCATCCCGATGATCACCATCACGGCGGGCAGGATGCTGGGCGGAAAGACGCCGGCCACCACCAGAACGGTATACACAGCGATGAAGAACAGATAGTACAGCATCTGCTTGCGCAGGACCAGAATGTCCTTACAGACCATGCCGATCATTTAGACTCCTCCCCCTTCTGCGTCAGCACCATGATCTCGTCCAGGGTCACCGGGTCCACGGTCAGGCCCGGGTAGCGGCGGCAGAACTCCCGCCGGTTTTTCACCAGGGCCTCGCACCCGAACTGGCCCACCCGGCTGCCCGCCAGGAGGGCGGGGTCCACCGCCGCCAGGTCGGCCTTCGTGCAGGCCAGGCGGCCGTAGGTGTCCAGCAGCTCGTCCTTGGCCCCCTGGAGGGCCACCCGGCCGCGGTGGAGGTAGACGATGTAGTCGGCCACCTTCTCCAGGTCGCTGGTGATATGGCTGGAGAGGAGGACGGCGTGGTCCTCGTCGGCGATGAAGCCCAGAAACTCGTCCAGGATCTCGTCCCGCACCACCGGGTCCAGGCCGCTGGTGGCCTCGTCCAGGATGAGGAGCCTGGGGCGGTGGGCGAGGGCGGCGGCGATGGAGAGCTTCATCTTCATGCCCCGGGAGAACTCCTTGATGAGCTTGTTCCGGGGCAGGCCGAACTTCTCCAGATAGGCGGCAAAGAGGGCCCGGTCCCAGGTCCTGTAGAGCCGGCGGAGGATGGCCTCCACATCGGCGGGGCGCAGGGTGTCGTGGAAGGTGGACTCGTCCAGCACCACGCCGATGTCCTGCTTGACCTGCCGCTCGTCGGCGATGTTGTCCCGCTCCAGCAGCGCGATCTCCCCGCCGTCCCGGCGGATGAGGTTCAAAATGCACTTGATGGTGGTGGACTTGCCCGCCCCGTTCTCCCCGATGAGGCCCACAATGGCCCCGCCGGGCACGTCGAAGGACACGTCCTCCAGGCGGAAGGCGCCGTAGTCCTTCCGCAGGCCCCTGATGGCAATGGCGTTTTTCATGTCAATCTTCTCCATAGAGAATGTTCAGGG
Organism: Candidatus Galloscillospira excrementavium; assembly: GCA_018711785.1. Lineage (GTDB taxonomy): Bacteria > Bacillota > Clostridia > Oscillospirales > Oscillospiraceae > Galloscillospira_A > Galloscillospira_A excrementavium. Next base: position 1,458 of record DVHW01000165.1, on the reverse strand, counting down.
TGTCGGTCAGCTCCGCGAGGGTGACCCCTCCCACCTTGGCGGTCTCCACCGCCTTGGCCAGATGCTCCTCCACCCGCCGGAGGGTCTCCTCCCGCGCCAGCTCCGGGTCCTGGGGCGCCACAAAGCACCCCTTGCCCGGGACGGTGGTGATGAAGCCCTCCCGTTCCAGTTCTTCATAGGCCCGCTTGGTCGTGATGACCGAGATACGCAGGTCCCTGGCCAGCAGCCGCATGGAGGGGAGAGCCTCCCCCTCCTTCAGCTCGCCCCGGAGGATGAGGCTCTTCACCTGCCGGGTGATCTGGTCGTAGATGGGCACGCCGCCCGAATTGCTGATAATGATGTCCATGGTACACCTCACGAGTGTCATGCTGTATATATTCAGCATACACAGTATAAACACAGAGACCGGGTCCTGTCAAGGGGGAGGAGAAAAGTTTTTCCGGAAAATTTTCCCGGCGGAGGCGTGCCGCAGGACACGTCCACCCCGTTCCCCCCGCGGGAGGCCATTTGCAGGGCGCGCCGAAGTTGTCGCGCCCTGCGGAGGGCGATGGCGGGGGCTCCGGCCCGCCTCAACTGCCCCAGGCCAGCGCGGAGCGCGTGCCAGGAGCGGGGGGTATCGGCTGAGCGATTCGACACACAACGGGTAATGTGAGGCGCGTGGCAGAGAGAAACGACACCAAAGCGGTACCGCCGCGCAGGAGCGCCCTTTCTTTTTCCACCGCGCACGGCGCTGTTTCTTTCGGCAAGGCGTCGGGGTCCCCACGGTGCCCACGGGCTCTGTGGGGAGAGGAGGCACAGCGAAAAGAACGAACCCTGCCGCCCGCGGCAGGGCGAGCGATATGGAGCTTGTGCCGACGACACAGGGGGGTGCAGATGTCTCCCTGCCGCCCGCAGGCGGCGGAATTACCTCCGCCGCATATACTGAAGCGGGTAGCCCGGGTCCGCCCGGCGGCGGACACAGAAAAGCGGGGCCCGCGGCATCCGCCGCAGGCCCCGCTGAGGGAAACATAATGTTCCGCTTACTTGTGGTCCACGCTGTACATGTGCTTGATGAGCTCCAGCACCTTGTTGGAGTAGCCCACCTCGTTGTCGTACCAGGACACGACCTTCACGAAGGTGTCGGTCAGAGCGATACCAGCCTTGGCATCGAAGATGGAGGTGCGGGAATCGCCCAGGAAGTCGCTGGACACCACGTCCTCGTCGGTGTAGCCCAGAACGCCCTTCAGCTCGCCCTCGGAAGCCTTCTTCATGGCGTCGCAGATCTCAGCGTAGGTGGCGGGCTTCTCCAGGTTGACAGTCAGGTCGACCACGGACACGTCCAGGGTGGGGACACGCATGGACATACCGGTCAGCTTGCCGTTCAGCTCAGGAATGACCTTGCCCACGGCCTTGGCGGCGCCGGTGGAGGAGGGGATGATGTTGCCGGAAGCGGCACGGCCGCCGCGCCAATCCTTCATG
>DVHW01000164.1 GCA_018711785.1 Candidatus Galloscillospira excrementavium | reverse complement strand
CTCCAGCAGGTCGGTGAGACTGGCGGTAAAGTGCTCTAGGCGCCCGGCGTTCCAGAGGGTGGCGGCAAGCAGCAGGGCCAGAATGGCGCAGGCGATCCAAAGGCGTTTCATGCTCCGGCGGCCTCCTTGGGGACGAAGTAGGTCCGGTTCTGCTCGTCCAGGGTGAGGAGAAACACATCCTCGCTGCGGCGGACGCCCTGTTTCTTCAGCTGGCGGTCCAGCCACGCCCGGTCCAGGCCCCTCAATTTCAAATTGTGGTCCAGCACCCGGCCGTCGTCGATAAGGACCACCGGCAGGCCCGGCTCCTCCGGGGCGAGCCCCATCTGCTCCGCGGTGGCGGGGAGCTGGTTGGCGTAGGGGAGCACGGAGATCTGGCCGTTGGTCTCCAGAATGGCGTATTTGACCTTGGACAGGTCGGTGACCCCCTTCATCCGCAGCTCCTCCATCAGCTCGTCCACGGTGAAGCGGTTGCGGCGCATCTCCCGCTGGACCAGCCTGCCGTTCTCCACGATGATGGAGGGCCGGCCGCAGATGATGGCCCGGAAGCGGACGCTCTTCATGGTGAGCACCGAGAGGATCATGGTGATGCACAGCAGGGTGAGTATGGGGATGATGCCGGTGAGCAGGGGAATGCCGAAGTCCTGCATGGGCACGGCGGCCAGGTCGGCGATGATGAGGGCCAGGACCAGCTCCGAGGGCTCCAGCTCTCCCACCTGGCGCTTGCCCATGAGGCGCACGCCGGCGATGATGAGCAGGTAGAGGATGATGGTGCGCAGGAAGGCGATGACCATGAAAAGACCTCCTGAGACAGAATGCGCTCCGGCGCAGGCGTGTCCGCCCGCTCTGTTCAGTATCACCCGTTTCCCTGGGAATATGCGGAAGCGGGCCCCGGCGGCAGGCGGAAAAGATTCAAAATACCGTCACAGAAAATTCAACACTGGCCCCGCTCCCCGTGGTATCATAGCCGCAGAGGGAGGTGGACGCCATCCAAAAGAGAAAGAAGCTGGCCCTGATCGGCGGCGTGGGAGTGGCCCTGCTGGCGGGGACCGTCCTGCTGGGGCTGGACGACCAGCTGACGGTCCGCACCTACCAACTCTCCAGCGAAAAGCTGACCGGCGCGGTGCGGCTGGTCCTCCTCAGCGACCTGCACTCCTGCAATTACGGGGAGGGGCAGGGGGAGCTCCTTGACCTGGTGGCCGTCCAGGAGCCCGACTTGGTGCTGCTGGCGGGAGACTGGGTGGACGACGAGGTGAGCCGCCTGGACCCGGAGCGGGCCTATACCGCCGCCCGGGCCCTGGCGGAGCGGTGGCCCACCTACTATGTGACGGGCAACCATGAGTTCTGGAGCGGCCAGGTTGAAACTATCCGGAAAAACCTGGAGGCCTGCGGTGTGATCTCCCTGGCCGGGGAGACAGAGACCGTCACCGTCCGGGGACAGGCCCTCCAGCTCTGCGGGGTGGACGACCCGGCGGTGGGGGAGAGCGCCTGGAGCGCGCAGCTGGCGGCGGTGTCCTCCACGGGGGAGGACGGGCTCTTCCGGGTGCTGCTGAGCCACCGGCCGGAGCGGGCGGAGGACTATGTGGGCCGGGGCTTTGACCTGGTGCTCTCCGGCCACGCCCACGGGGGTCAGTGGCGGATACCGGGGATACTCAACGGCCTGATGGCCCCCAACCAGGGCCTGTTCCCCCAGTATGCCGGCGGGGCGTATGACCTGAGGGACGGCGCGACCCTGATCGTCAGCCGGGGCCTGGCCCGGGAGAGCACCCGGGTGCCCCGGCTCTACAACCCGCCGGAGGTGGTGGTCATCGACCTGCTGCCGGCGGAGCCCTAGGACCTTTGGGCCGCATTGCCGAGGACGATCGGCGGTGCGGCCCATCCCTTTGTCCAAAACCACGGTTTTGCGGGAGCGGAAGAAAAAGGAGGAAAATTTTTGTTGTCACGGCGGTGAATTTGCGATAAAATTAGTCGGATAACATACGGTAAGAAAGGCGGGATACCGAAGATGAAGGCGACCCTTATTCTGGCAAACGGGATGGTCTTCCAGGGGCGGAGCATCGGCTCCACGTCCGACCGGGTCTGCGAGATGGTGTTCAACACCTCCATGACCGGGTATCAGGAGATCTTGACCGACCCCTCCTATGCGGGACAGGGCATCGTAATGAGCTACCCCCTGATCGGCAATTACGGCGTCAACCAGGAGGACAACGAGTCCGCCCGGCCCTGGGCGGAGGCCTTTGTAGTCCGCCACCTCAGTCCCCGGGGGAGCAATTTCCGCTGTGAAGGCAGCCTGAACGAGTATCTCAAGCAATATGACATCACCGGCATCGAGGGCGTGGACACCCGCGCGCTGACCCGGATACTCCGCAGCGAGGGGACCATGAACGGCATGATCACCTGTGCGGAGCATTTTTCTGTCCCGGACTGCCTGGAGAAGATCCGCGCCTACCGGGTGACAGGCACCGTGGAGGCTGTGACCCGCAAGGCCCCCCAGGTCTATCCCGCCCTGGGGGAGCAGCAGCTGCGGGTGGCCCTGATGGACTACGGCGTGAAGGAGAACATGATCCGCTGCCTCCAGAGGCGGGGCTGCCAGGTGACGGTCTATCCCGCCCACACCCCGGCCGAGACCGTCCTCTCCGGCGGGTTTGACGGGGTGATGCTCTCCAACGGCCCCGGCGACCCGGCGGACAATGTGGACATCATCCGGG
>DVHW01000163.1 GCA_018711785.1 Candidatus Galloscillospira excrementavium | reverse complement strand
CGGCCCCCTCGGCCGCCCCCTCGATGATGCCGGGGATATCGGCCAGCACGAAGGAGACCCCCTCCTCCACATAGACCACCCCCAGGTTGGGGGAGAGGGTGGTGAAGTGGTAGTTGGCGATCTTGGGGGTGGCCCGGCTCACCACGCTCAGGAGGGTGGACTTGCCCACGTTGGGAAAGCCCACCAGCCCCACGTCGGCCAGGAGCTTGAGCTCCAGCACCACCACCCGCTCCTCGCCGGGCAGGCCGGCCTTGGCGAAGCGGGGCACCTGCCGGGTGGGGGTGGCGAAGTGCTTGTTGCCCCAGCCGCCCCGGCCCCCCTTGGCCAGCACGAAGGGCTCGGGGGAGGACATGTCCCGGATGATCTCACCGCTCTCGGCGTCCCGGACCACGGTGCCCCGGGGGACCTGGATGACCAGGTCCTCCCCGTCCTTGCCGGAGCAGCGGCGGCCCTGGCCGTCGGCGCCGTTCGCGGCCACGTATTTGCGCTTGTAGCGGAAGTCCATCAGGGTGGACATGTGCTCGTCCACCGCCAGGACGATATTCCCGCCCCGGCCGCCGTCCCCGCCGTCGGGGCCGCCGGCGGCCACGTACTTCTCCCGGTGGAAGGCCACCGCGCCGTTGCCGCCGCTGCCCGCCTTGACGGTGATGCGGGCGGTATCTACAAAGGGTGCTGCCATGGAAGGCGCCTCCTCTCCTGTTTCTTCTGGTTCCCGGCCGGCCCTCAAGATTCCACATCCAAAGGCTCGGCCCTCCTTGGCCGTTTCTTCGACAAAAAGGCCGCAAACGCATGCGTTTGCGGCCTTTTCTGCATTTTACTGGGCGATCTCCACGATGGAGACCTGCTTGCGGTCGCGGCCCAGCCGCTCGAACTTGACCTTGCCGCTCTTGAGGGCGAACAGGGTGTCGTCGCTGCCCTTGCCCACGTTGACGCCGGGGTGGATGTGGGTGCCCCGCTGGCGCACCAGCACGTTGCCGGCCAGGACGAACTGGCCGTCGCCCCGCTTCACGCCCAGGCGCTTGGACTCGGAGTCCCGGCCGTTGCGGGTGGAGCCGACGCCCTTCTTGTGGGCGAAAAACTGCAGACCGATGTTCAGCATGTGTCGTACACCTCCAAATCTGTGTGCGAATACTCCGTGGGGAGGTCACTCCTCCTCCACGACCAGAATGTGTTCGGGATACTCCTCGTGGAGCTGGGTGAAATAGACCATCAGGCCGGTCAGGAGGGCCTGACAGGTGCTCTCATTGGTCTGGCCCAGCCCGCCGGGGAGCCGGAGGGTGATGCTGGCGTCCTTCTCCTTTACCTTGACAGAGGCCTCCAGCCCCAGCACGTCGTTGACGGTGCACTCGGTGAGGCGCACCGCGCTGGTGACGGCGGCGCAGAGGACGTCGCTCCCCTCCTCGGCGAGACCGCTGTGGCCCTTCACGGTGAAGCCCACGATGCGGTCCCCCTCCAGCCGGAATGACGCGGTGATCATCAGGCGTGGATCTTGCCGATGGTCACCTTGGTGTAGGGCTGGCGGTGGCCCTGGCGCTTCCGGTAACCCTTCTTGGGGTTGTACTTGAAGATCATGACCTTCTTGCCCTTGCCGTTCTTCACCACGGAAGCCTCCACCTTGGCGCCCTCCACCACGGGGGTGCCGAAGGTGGCCTTGTCGCCGTCGATGACGGCCAGGACCTGGTCGAAGGTGATGGCGTCGCCGGCGTTGACGTCCAGCTTCTCCACAAAAATGGTGTCGCCCTCGGTCACCCGGAACTGCTTGCCGCCGGTCTCGATGATTGCGTGCACTTGTTTTCAACTCCTTCATGACGGGCTCGCTGTCGGGGGCAGAAGCGAAGCTCCTTTGAAAGCCCATTCAAAGCGGCTTGAGTATTATATCAGCGCAAGTGCTGAAAGTCAAGGATTTTTGCCGGGAAACAGGTCTTCTTTTGCACCCCCCTGTTTCTTTCGCCTTGCCGAAAGAAACAGCGCCGTGCGCGGTGGAAAAAGAAAGGGCGCTCCTGCGCGGCGTGACCTGGGCGCTGCCGCTCCCCTCTGCCACGCGCTGGACGGTCCCCCGGCACGCTCGAACGCTCAGCCGGCACCGTTTCGTTCTTGCACGCGCTCCGCGCTGGCCCGGGCGGAGGATGTGCGCTCTTCGAGTTTGACAGAGGGCTCATGGCGAGGAGGCGGTGTTTTCCGCTTGCCCTGTCGTGCTCCCCGAACCCTTTGCCCGGCGGCAAAAACAGGTCGCCCGCAGACGAAATCTATCCCTCCGCCGTGCGGCCCAAATACCACCCGGTGACCCCGTCCTTCTTGGCCAGCAGGCCCCGGCTGGTGCGCCGCACCACCGAGAGGGCGTCCCCCGGCGCGACCGGCAGACGGTAGTCGGTGGAGTCCTCGCAACGGGTGACGTTCCCGGTCTCCATCAGGTACTCGTTGAGAATGTCGATTTCCCGGCCGCTGGCATCGTGGCGGCAGCGGGAGAACTCCTCCCCCCGCGAGAGTACGGTGACCCGGTTTTCAAACCAGCGGATATTGATGGAGTCGGCGCTCTCCTCCTGCCCGTCCAGGGCGGTGACGGTGGGCAGGCCGTCGTAGCTGACGTAGGAGAATTCCCCGTCCGTCCCCTCCGGGAGGATGAGGGCGTTGAGCTGGCCGTCCCACTTGAGGACGCAGCCTCCGTCGATGCTGATGATGCGCTTTTCCCGGCAGATGAGGGGCCTGGCCGTGGGGATGCGGGGATGGTATAATGTCACCGGCCAGTGGCCCACTACGCACCACTTTCCCAGGTGGGTGTCCTGGTGGAGGAAGTCGTCGTTCTTCATGCACTTCCAGGCGTCCAGCTCCTCCAGCCTGTGCTCCGAGGGCACTCCGCCGTGGACAAAGAGGAACCGGGGGGTGTCGATGATGTGGGGCAGGGCGCGGAGAAAGTCCAGCTCCGGCCGGAACTCCGACCGCAGCAGCCGGCGCAGCTCCGGCAGGCCCGCCCGGCTCTCCAGCCGGAAGCCGTGCTCCGCCGCCATCTGGTGGACGGTGCTCTCCGGCCGGGCGATGAGGTAGCCGTAAAGGCCGTCCTCGCTCCCCTCCTCCCCGTCGGCGCAGGCGAGCACCAGGTCGTCGCAGTTTCCCAGCAGGGTGTAGACGTTCCCCGCCCGGGAGAGCTCCATCAGGTAGCGCAGGGTGGCGAGGCTCTCCGCTCCCTTCTCCAAAAAGTCCCCCACCACGAACAGCAAATCCTCCGGTCCAAAGCCGGCCTTGTCCAGCAGGGCCTTCAGGAAGGGGAGATTGCCGTGGATGTCGCTCACCGCCAGGGCGCGGCGGCCTTCGGGCAGGTCCATCCGCCTGACTCTGGCCTTCATGGCACGCCTCCTCACACCCGCTCGCCGGGACAGCGGGCGGCCAGGGCCACCCAGCCCTTCTTCTCCCAGTGGCGGAAGACCTCCAGCCCCCGGCCCTCCAGGGCGGCGCGGACCTCCCCGGCCCGGCTGTCGATGATGCCCGAGCAGAGGAACACCCCGCCCTGGGCCAGCAGGCCGGGCACCTGGGCGGAGAGGGGGATGATGACGTCGGCCACGATGTTGGCCAGCACCAGATCCCACCGGCGCTGGGCGAGCTCAGCGGCCAGAGAGCGGTCGGAGAGCACGTCCCCGGCCCGGACCAGGTACCGCTCCCGGCCGATGCCGTTCATGGCCGCGTTCTCATAGGCCACGCCCACCGCCTTGGGGTCGATGTCCACCCCCACGGCCTCGCCGGCCCCCAGGGTCAGGGCGGCGATGGAGAGGATGCCGCTGCCGCAGCCCAGGTCCAGCACCTTATCCCCCGGCCGGGTGAACGCCTCCACCCCCGCCAGGCACAGCTGGGTGGAGGCGTGGGCCCCGGTGCCGAAGGTGAGGCCCGGGTTCAGGTAGAGGGGGGTGCGCCCGTCGGGCACCGGGGCGCCCTTCTCCCACTCGGGGACCACGTAGAGCCGCGCGCCGATGGAGAGGGGCTTGTAGTACTGCTTCCAGTTGTTGGCCCAGTCCTCCTCCCGGAGGGAGGCGGTGCGCACTTCCAGCGTGCCCAGCTCACTGCCGCAGCGCTGCCGCAGGCCCTCCAGCCCCGCCTTGACCTGCTCCAGCTTCTCCCGGCCGTAGGGGGTGTCGGTGACGTAGAACTTCACCCGGGCCACCCCCCGCATCCGCTCCAGCAGGTCCTCGTCCACATAGTCCCAGTACTGCCGGTTCTGCTCCAGGAAGGCGCGGAACTCCGCCTCGTCCTCGATGACCAGCCCCCCGGTGTCAAACGCCGTCAGGTAGGCGGCCAGGTCCTCTATCCCGGCGTCGGTGGTGTCCACCGACACCTCCAGCCACTTGTCGTCCATGGTCCTCGCTCCTTTTTGTGGGTCTTGTTTTCCCTATTCTCTCAAAAAGCGGCCCGGATTGCAAGAGAAAAGCGGGGGCGCTGCCCCCGCTTTTCACAGATCGTCTTTACCGCTTGGTGCCCAGGAAGAACAGGGCCACGGTGCCCGGGCCGGAGTGGGCGCCGATGACCGGGCCGATGGTGTTGATGACCACCTCTTTGAAGCCCAGGCGGGCCTTCACGTCGGCGGCCACCTTCTCGGCATCGGCCAGGCAGTCGCCGTGGCTGATGAACACCGTCTGCTCCGCCGGATCGATGGCGGTCTCCTTCATGTGGTCCACCAGGGCGGTGAGGGAGGCTCCGCGGCCCCGGGCCTTGCCCACGTTGATGAGGTGGCCCTCATCGTCCACGTGGAGCACCGGCTTGATCTGGAGCATGGAGCCCACCACGGCGGTGGCGGCGGACACCCGGCCGCCCCGCTTGAGGAAGTGGAGGTCGTCCACGGTGAACCAGTGGCACAGGTGGAGCTTGTTCTCCTCGGTCCAGTCCCGGACCTCCTCAATGCTCTTGCCCGCCTTCTGGAGCTGGGCGGCGTGCCACACCAGCAGGCCCTGGCCCAGGGAGGCGCACAGGGTGTCCACGGTGAAGATCTTCCGGTCCGGATACTTCTCCCGCAGCTCCTCCACCGCCAGCACGGAGGACTGGTAGGTGGAGGACAGCCCGGAGGAGAACACCAGGATCAGCACGTCCTTGCCCTCCTTCAGGATAGGCTCCACCATCTGGGTGTAGTCGGAGACATTGACCGCCGAGGTGGTGGCCATGCCGCCCTCCCGCAGCTCCTGGTAAAAGTCCTTGGGGTCCATCTCCCGGTTGTCCGGATAATTGTGATACGTCTTCCCCCCCATGGTAAACGCCATGGGCAGGACCTCAACCCCGATCTCCCGAGCCATGGTCTCGCTCAGGTCGGAGGAGGAGTCGGTGACAATGACATACTCGCTCATATTTGATTCCCTCCAGTAATAATTATCGTAAATACTGCAAATGGTATTTATTTCTTCGGTTTTTCTGCCGGACCCTTCTTCTCCTGAAGCAGGTCCAGCACCCGCTGACAGGCCAGCTTGTCGGCGTAGCTGCGCAGGGCCAGGCCCAGCGCCAGGCCGGCCAGGTCGTCCTCCCCCACGTTCTCGTCCAGGCTCCCGGCGGTCTCGTTCAGGGCCCGGTCCAGCTCCTGGCGGAAGTAGTCGTAGATCTCCCGGGGCTCCTGCCCCTCCATGCCCAGGCGGATCAGGCGGCTGACGTCCTTCACCGGCAGCACCTGCTTGAGAGCGCAGATGGCGGTGAGGTAGGCCAGATGGATGCGGGAATACCGCTTGCCCTCGGCCCGGGGGAGCATACCGTCTTTAATGTAGTTGTTCACCATGGCGGAGGTCAGGGCTTCCTCCTCGTTGTAGTGGATGAGCTGGCGGGGCATATAGGAGATGATCTGGTCCATGTAGAGCCCCAGGTCGGGGAATGCCTCCCACTCCACCGGCCTCTCCTGGGCCATGCGCTGCTTGAGCTCGGCGATCTCGTCCATGCCGGGGTCACTCCTCCTTTGTCATTTTGAAAATGACATCTCAAAATATTCGAGCTATTATATCACATAGCTTTTCGCCCTGTAAAGGGGCTGATACGCTGAAATAATAGGATTTCCGTCACATAACGCAATTATGTGATGCGGCGTGAGGCCATCGCAGAAAACGCCCGGTAGCTATGTACCGGGCGTTCTGTTCAGGCGCTCCAAGCCGCTGTGGATATTCCCCTTCCCCGCCTCGTGACCCAGGCGGAACCCCTCGGCAAAGTAGTGGCGGCGCTCACACTCCGTGTCGCAGGAGGCGCACTCCAGATAGCGGTCCAGGAGGTCCTCCTCCTCCCCCAGCTTCTCCCGGAGCTCCCGCTCCAGCTCCAGCATCCGCAGCACCATCTCCCGGTACTCCGGCTGCTGGGCCAGCACGCCCTCGTCAAAGCGGCGGCAGGTCTCATAGAGCCGGTCCAGCGCAGTTTTGGTCTGTTCCATAATTCCCCCTCCTAAAGTATACATATCCATAATACAAAGTCATACAATGTAAGTCAACCATTTGTCGCCTTATGTTATACAATGTTTTACAAAAGGGGGCGATTCCATGTCAAAAACTGAAACGCAAATCAGTTGCAGAACCACCTGGGAGTTTAAGAATCGCCTCGAGGCACAGGCCGCCCGGGAGCGGCGGAGCGTTTCCAACCTGATCCTGAAGGTCATGGAGGAATACCTCGATTCTGTGGAGCCGAAGGCGGAGCAGCCGTCCCAGGAAGATTGACACCAGGCGCCCGGTCTATACCGGGCGCCTGGTTTTTTGCGCCTATTTCAGGAACATCCGGATCAGCTTGTCCTTGGCCTGGGTGTAGGGCGCATACCGGAAGGGCAGATCCAGCCAGGTGGCCTTCTTCACGATGCTCTTGCGGTGGGAGAAGGTGTCAAAGCTGTTCCTCCCGTGGTAGCTGCCCATGCCGCTCTCCCCTACGCCGCCGAAGGGCATACGGCTGGTGGCCAGGTGGATGATGGTGTCGTTGATGCAGCCGCCGCCGAAGGGCATCTGCCGCAGGAACCGCGCCTGCACCCCCCGGTCCTCGGAGAACAGGTAGGCCGCCAGGGGGTGGGGCCGGCCGTTCACAAAGTCCACGGCCTCGTCTACCCTTTCAAAGGTGAGCACAGGCAGCACCGGGCCGAAGATCTCCTCCTGCATCACCGCATCCTCCGGCGTCACGTGGTCCAGGATGGTGGGCTGGATGCGCCGGGTGGCCGGGTCCCCCTTACCGCCATAGACCACCTTGGCCGGGTCGATGAGCCCCATCACCCGGTCAAAGTGCTTCTGGTTGACCATGCACACATACCCCTCATTGTCCAGGGGATCGGCGCCGTACATGGCGGCCATCCACTTCTTCACCAGGGAGAGGAATTCCTCCTTCACCCGCCGGTCGATGAGCAGGTAGTCCGGGGCCACGCAGGTCTGGCCGCAGTTGAGCAGCTTGCCGAACACCAGCCGCCTGGCGGCCAGGTCCAGCCTGGCGGTGGCGTCCACGATGCAGGGGCTCTTTCCCCCCAGCTCCAGGGTGACGGGGGTCAGGTGTTTGGCCGCCTTGGCCATCACCTCCCGGCCCACGGCCACGCCGCCGGTGAAGAAGATATAGTCGAACTTTTGATCCAGCAGGGCCTGGTTCTCCGCCCGTCCCCCCTCCACTGCCGCCACATATCCGGCGGGGAAGCACTCGGCGAGGATGGTCCGGATCACCGCCGAGGTGGCCGGGGAATAGGCCGAGGGCTTGACCACGCAGCAGTTCCCCGCCGCGATGGCCCCGATGAGTGGATCCATGGTCAGCATGAAGGGGTAGTTCCAGGGGGACATGACGAGGACCACGCCGTAGGGCTCGGCCACAGTGAAGCTCCGGGCAGGGAACTGGGACATCGGCGTCAGGCGGCCCTTCTCTCCGGCCCAGCGGGCCAGGTGACGCTCCACATACCCCAGCTCGGACAGGGTCATGCCCACCTCGCACATATAGCTCTCGGTGGGGGACTTGTTCAGGTCCGCCTTCAGGGCGGCGTGGATGTCCCCCTCATGGGCCAGGATGGCCTGGCGCAGCTTCCGCAGGGCCGCCCGCCGGGCGGCCACGGGGAGGGTGGCTCCGGTCCGGAAATAATCCCGCTGGCCGGCCACCAGGGCTTCGATGTTCACTGGGACCCCTCCTTTTTCATCAGTTTCTGATATATCTTCTCCAGTTCTCTCTGATCCATCAACTTTGGCACCGGGTAGAGGGGATTGCTCTCCTGGTCGGCGTGGCGGGCCATGGTGGGGATGTCTCCGGCCTGGATCTCCGGGATGGTCTCCGGGATGCCCATGGCGCGGTTGGCCGCCCGGATCCAGGCGATGAAGCCCTTGGCGGCGGCCTCGTCGCCCTCCTCCGCCCCAGCCAGCCCGGCGGCCCGGGCCAGTCGGGAGAGCTTCTTCCAGCAGGCGGGGCCGTACTCCTCCAGGAACACCGGCAGGATGACCGCGTTGGCCAGCCCGTGGGCCACGCCGTACTGCCCGCCCAGGGAGTGGGCCACCCCGTGGACATACCCCACATAGGACCGGGTGAAGGACACCCCGGCGCAGTAGGCCGCCCGGAGCATGGCCCGGCGGGCCTCCAGGTCGCCCCCGTCGGCATAGGCCCGGGGCAGGTATTCCACGATGAGCCTGGCCGCCTCCTCGGACATGGCCCGGGTCAGCTTGGTGGTGGAGCGGCCGATGTAGGCTTCCACCGCGTGGGTCAGGGCGTCCATCCCCGTGGTGGCGGTGACGAAGGGGGGCAGGCCCACGGTGATGGCCGGGTCCAGCACCGCGTAGTCGGGGATGAGGGGGAAGTCGTTGATGGGGTATTTATACTTGTGCTCCGGGTCGGTGATGACGGCGGCCAGGGTGGCCTCGCTGCCCGTACCGGCGGTGGTGGGCACGGCGATGGTCAGGGGGGTGGGCCGCAGCACCTTCAGGATGCCCCGCATCCTCCGGACGGGCTTCCGGGGCCGGGCGATGCGGGCCCCCACGGCCTTGGCGCAGTCCATGGCCGAGCCGCCCCCCACGGCCAGGATGGCCTGGGCGCCGGCGTCTAGATACCGCTGCCGGGCCTCCTCCACATTCTGGATGGTGGGGTTGGGTACCGTGCCGTCGTACACCGCGCAGGCGATGCCGCGGTCCTTCAGCGCCCCCTCCAGCGGAGCGGTGAGCCCCAGGCCCCGCACCGACCGGTCGGTGACCAGCAGCACCGAGCGCACCCCCTTCCCCTCCAGCAGGGGCGGGATGGCCTCCAGCCCGTCCAGCTGGACCGGCTCCCGGTAGGGCAGGATGGGCAGGGCCAGCCGGAACACGGTCTGAAAGGTGCGGCAGTAAGCGGCGCGCAGGGGATTTCTCATGGTATCAAGTCCTGTCTTCATGGTAGTTTATTCGGTCAGGTAGCGCTCCACAGCGGCCTCCAGGTTCTCTGTGATGGTGCGCAGGGTGCGGTAAAAGACGGCCAGGTCCTCCGGCAGGATGCCGTCGCTGACAAAGCGGTTGATCTCCAGGATGGCGGCCTGGATCTCGGCGGTAATGCCCTGCCCCTCCGGGGTGAGGGCATACCGCTTTTTGTACCGGCCCTCCGGGCCGGCCGCCGACACATATCCCCGCTCCCGCAGCTCGGCCAGCACCCGGGAGATCTGGGAGCGGTCCATACCCTCCCGCCGGGCAAGCTCTCCCTGGGTCAGGCCCGCCGGTCCGGCGTCCGCCAGCCGGCACAGGCAGGCAGTGTGGGCGCCGGACAGGTCATAGGCCTTCATCTTTCCCGCCTTGAGGCGCTGGATGGACTTTCCCGCGCTGGCGATCAGGCCGGAAAACTGTGCAAAACGGCTCTCCTCCACGGCGCATACCTCCTTTGCCCGGGAGATGATACCACAAAAATATTGAGCGGTCAACAAAAACCGCAGATTTTATGTCCTCCACCCGGGCAACCCCAGGGCAGAAAAAGGCACGGCCCCGAGGAGGGCCGTGCCTTTGGTCGGTATTTGCAGCTTCTTACAGGTCCTTGATGGCGGCCTGGGCGGCAGCCAGCCGGGCGATGGGCACCCGGAAGGGGGAGCAGGATACATAGTCCAGCCCCACGCGGTGGAAGAACTCCACGCTGGAGGGGTCACCGCCGTGCTCGCCGCACACACCCAGATGGATGTCGGGGTTGGCCTGGCGGCCCAGCTTGGCGGCCATCTCCACCAGCTTGCCCACGCCCGTCTGGTCCAGCTTGGCGAAGGGGTCGTTCTCGTAGATCTTGCGGTCATAGTAGGCGCCCAGGAACTTGCCGGCGTCGTCGCGGGAGAAGCCGAAGGTCATCTGGGTCAGGTCGTTGGTGCCGAAGGAGAAGAAGTCGGCCTCCTTGGCGATCTCGTCGGCCGTCAGGGCGGCGCGGGGGATCTCGATCATGGTGCCCACCTTGTACTTCATAGAGGAGCCGGCGGCGGCGATGATCTCGTCGGCGGTCTTGACCACGATGCTCTTGACGAACTTGAGCTCCTTGGCCTCGCCCACCAGGGGGATCATGATCTCGGGGACCATGTTCCAGTCAGGGTGCTTGGCCTGGACGTTCAGGGCGGCCTTGATGACGGCCCGGGTCTGCATGGCGGCGATCTCCGGATAGGTGACCGCCAGGCGGCAGCCGCGGTGGCCCATCATGGGGTTGAACTCATGGAGGCCCGCGATGATGGCCTTGATGTCCTCCACGCTCTTGCCCATGTCGGCGGCCAGCTTCTCAATGTCGGCCTCCTCGGTGGGGACGAACTCGTGCAGCGGGGGATCCAGGAAGCGGACGGTCATGGGCCGGCCCTCCAGGGCCTCGTACATGGCCTCGAAGTCGCCCTGCTGCATGGGCTCCAGGACGGCCAGGGCGGCCTCCCGCTGCTCCACGGTGTCGGAGCAGATCATGCGGCGGATGGCGGGGATGCGGTCCTCGTCGAAGAACATATGCTCGGTGCGGCACAGGCCGATGCCCTCGGCGCCGAAGGTCACCGCCTGCTTGGTGTCGTGGGGGGTGTCGGCATTGGTGCGCACCTGGAGGCGGCGGTACTTGTCGCACCAGGCCATGACCCGGGCGAACTCGCCGCCGATGGAGGCGTCCACGGTGGGGATGGCGCCGTCGTAGATGTCGCCGGTGGAGCCGTTCAGGGAGATCCAGTCGCCCTCGCGGTAGGTCTTGCCGGAGAGCTCAAACTTCTTGTTCTCCTCGTCCATCTTGATCTCGCCGCAGCCGGACACGCAGCACTTGCCCATGCCACGGGCCACCACGGCGGCGTGGGAGGTCATGCCGCCGCGGACGGTGAGGATGCCCTGGGCGGCCTTCATGCCCTCGATGTCCTCGGGAGAGGTCTCCAGGCGGACCAGGACCACCTTCTCGCCCCGGTCGGCCCAGTCCTTGGCGTCCTCGGCGGTAAAGACCACCTTGCCGCTGGCCGCGCCGGGAGAGGCGCCCAGGGCCTTGCCGATGACGGCGCTCTTCTTGAGGGCCTCGGCGTCAAACTGGGGGTGGAGCAGGGTGTCGAGGGAGCGGGGCTCGATCATGGCCACAGCCTTCTTCTCGTCGATCATGCCCTCGTCCACCAGGTCGCAGGCGATCTTCAGGGCCGCAGCGGGGGTCCGCTTGCCGTTGCGGGTCTGGAGCATGTAGAGCTTGCCGTGCTCCACGGTGAACTCCATGTCCTGCATGTCGCGGTAGTGGTCCTCCAGGGTCTTGCAGACCTGCTCAAACTGGGCAAAGGCCTCGGGGAACTTCTCCGCCATCTCGCTGATGGGCATGGGGGTGCGCACGCCGGCCACCACGTCCTCGCCCTGGGCGTTGGTCAAAAACTCACCGAACAGCTTCTTCTCGCCGGTGGCGGGGTTGCGGGTGAAGGCCACGCCGGTGCCGCAGTCGTCGCCCATGTTGCCGAAGGCCATGGACTGGACGTTGACGGCGGTGCCCCAGGAGTAGGGGATGTCGTTGTCCCGGCGGTAGACATTGGCGCGGGGGTTGTCCCAGGAGCGGAACACGGCCTTGATGGCGCCCATGAGCTGCTCCACGGGGTCAGAGGGGAAGTCGGTGCCGATCTTGGACTTGTACTCGGCCTTGAACTGGCCGGCCAGCTCCTTCAGGTCGTCGGCGGTCAGCTCCACATCCTGGGTGACGCCGCGGGCCTCCTTCATCTGGTCAATGAGCTGCTCGAAGTACTTCTTGCCCACTTCCATGACCACGTCGGAGTACATCTGGATGAAGCGGCGATAGCAGTCCCAGGCCCAGCGGGGGTTGCCGGACTTCTTGGCCAGCACGTCCACCACATCCTCGTTCAGGCCCAGGTTCAGGATGGTGTCCATCATGCCGGGCATGGAGGCCCGGGCGCCGGAACGGACGGAGACCAGCAGGGGGTTCTCCCTGTCGCCGAACTTCTTGCCGGTGATCTCCTCCAGCTTGGCCACATACTCCATGAT
>DVHW01000162.1 GCA_018711785.1 Candidatus Galloscillospira excrementavium | reverse complement strand
GGGAGAAGGTGCGCTCCCCGGCCCGGTAGTCGTCCAGGTAGAGCCCCTGGTCGGCCGCGATGACCCCCACCAGGGTGACATTCTCAAAATCCAGCCCCTTGGCTACCATCTGGGTCCCCACTAGGATGGGGACGTTCCGCTCCTCAAAGCGGGAGAGCAGCTTTTCATGGGTGTTGGTGGCCGAGACCGTGTCGGTGTCCATCCGCAAGATCTCCGTGTGGGGAAAGAGCTCCCGCAGCTCCTCCTCCACCTTCTGGGTGCCCACGCCGATGAAGTGGAAGGCCCCGCCGCAGTGGGGGCAGGCGTCGGGCAAACGCTCCGAGTGGCCGCAGTGGTGGCACATCAGCCGCCCGTTGGCCGAGTGGTAGGTCAGGTAGACCGAACAGCGGGGACAGGTGGGGACCTCCCCGCACTCGCCGCAGGAGACCATGCGGTTGGCCCCCCGGCGGTTGAGGAAGAGGATGCTCTGCTCCCCCGCCGCCAGATTGTGCTCCAGTTCCTCCCGCAGCACCCGGCTGATGGAGGTCCCGTTCCCCTCCCGCAGCTCCTCCTTCATGTCGGCGATGAGCACCTGGGGCAGGGCGCGGGCGTTATAGCGGCGGCGCAGCGAAAAGAGGTGGTAGGTGCCCTGCCGGGCCAAATACATGGTCTCCACGGAGGGGGTGGCCGACCCCAGCAGCAGCAGGGCCCCGTGCCGGGCACAGCGGAATTTCGCCACCTCCCGGGCGTGGTAGCGGGGCACGTTCTCCGACTTATAGCTGCCCTCCTGCTCCTCGTCCAGGATAAGGAGCCCCAGGTGTTCCAGCGGGGCAAAGACCGCGGAGCGGGTGCCCAGCACCACCCTGGCCTGCCCGCCGCGGATGCGCTTCCACTCGTCGCAGCGCTCCCCGGCCCGCAGGCTGCTGTGGAGCACAGCCACCTCGTCGCCGAAGTAGGAGGAAAAGATGCGCAGCAGCTGGGGCGTGAGGGCGATCTCGGGCACCAGCACCAGGGCGGTGCGGCCCCGGGCCAGGGTCTCCTGGATGAGGCGGAGGTAGACCTGGGTCTTGCCGCTGCCGGTGACGCCATAGAGCAGGGCGGCCGCCGCAGAGCCGGAGGCGCACAGGGCGTTCAGCCCTTCAAAGGCGGCCTGCTGCTCCTCGTTCAGGACAATGGGCGCGGCCTCGAACGGCGCGCCGGTGTCCACCCGGCGGAGGACCTCCTGCCGCTCCAGCGTCAGGATGCCGCTCTTGGCCAGGGAGCGCAGCGTGGCGCCGGAGGCGCCGGTAAAATAGCACAGCTCCTTGGAAGAGGCCGAGCCGATGGCGGAGAGCAGCTCCACTACGGCGTAGCGCAGGGGGGCGCTGCGCCGCTTTGGGGTCACCAGGGCCATGGCCTCCTCCGGCGGGATGGCCAGGGCGGCCACCTGCTCGGTCTTGTCCCCCACGCCCCGCAGGGCGCTGGTCTCCAGGGTCAGGACCCCCTGCTCCTCCAGCTGTTTCAGGACCGGCTGGGGGTTCCGGGTGCCGAAGGCGGCCCGGATCTGCCCCACCTCGGCCTGCCCGCCGGAGGCGAAGATGAGATCCAGTAGGCGCTTTGCCGACGTCCCGTCCCCCGCGGCGCGGTAGGCCATCTCTCGGTCCACCCCGGGGGCGATGCGCCAGCGGTCCTGCAGGGAGAAGTAGAGCCCCGCCGGCAGCATGGCCCGGGCGGCCTCGTACACGGTGCAGAAGTACCGCTCCCGCATCCAGAGGGCCAGCTGGATGCCCTCGGCGTCCAGCACCGGCTGCTCGTCCAGCAGGGAGAGGACGGACTTCATCCTCGGGGAGCTCTCCCCCGGGCCTATGGCTAAAATCAGGCCCTGGGTGCGGCGGTTTCCCGCGCCAAAGGGGATGAGGGCCCGCATCCCGGGCCGGGCCGTCCCGGAGAGCGCCTCGGGCAGGAGGTAGTCATAGGGCTTATCCACGGCGTAGGGCACGCCGCTGACCGCCACCTTAGCCGCCAGTGGACCTTCCATCCTCCTGCCTCCCCTCGCAAAAGGCAAGTGCGGGAGCAGCTTCCCGCCCCGTCACTTGCCTTGTTGTGTCAGCTCTTATTCTGTGGTGGGCGTCACCTTGCCGTCGGCCACCTCGCGGATGGCGATGGAGACCGGCTTGTCGTCCAGAGGGATACCGGCGTCCTCCGCCTCGGAGGCAATCTGCCGGGCCCGCTTGGCAACCACGTTTACCAGCAGATAGCGGCTGGGGATTTGGGCCAGCAGCTTGTTCATCGGGGGATCGAGCATCATAGGTCATCAGACTCCTTCTATCAGATTCATGCGGTTTTTGGTGCGGCAGCCCTCAGCTGTCAGAATGGCGATGATCTCCGCTGCCGCCTCGGAGACCTTGTCGTTGACTACCAGGTAGTCGTAGTTGGGAATCTCCCGGTACTCCTCCCGGGCCTTTTGGAGCCGGCCCCGGATGACCTCCTCCCCGTCGGTGTTGCGGGCGTGAAGGCGGCGGGAGAGCTCCTCAAAGGAGGGCGGAACGATAAAAATAAAGACCGCGTCCGGGCACTTGGCCCGGACTTTGGCCGCCCCCTGGACCTCGATGTCCAAAAGCACATCGGTCCCCGCCTCCAGATGGTCCTGGATCAGCTTCAGGGAGGTGCCGTAATAGTTGCCCACATATTGGGCGTACTCCAAAAGCTCGTTGTTGGCGATCATGGCCTCAAAGCGCTCCCGGGAGACAAAGTTGTAGTTCACACCGTCCTCTTCCCCTACCCGCGGACTGCGGGTAGTGAAAGAAACGGAAAAATAGATGTCCTTGCGCTCACTGAGCAGCTCGGAGATGACGGTGCTCTTTCCCACGCCCGAGGGCCCGGAGAGGACAATAAGCTGTCCCTTTGTCTTTTTCTTCACTCTGCCTGTGCCCCCTCTTCCGATCCCGCGGTCCCCTCTCGTCCAGAGAGCCGGTCGGAGACCATCTCCGGTGTCAATGCCGAGAGCACTACGTGGTCACTGTCCATCAGCAGGACGGCGCGGGTCTTGCGGCCATAGGTGGCGTCAATCAGCATCCCTTGCTCCCGGGCTTCCTGGATGGTCCGCTTAATGGGGGCAGAATCGGCGCCCACCACGGCGATGAGCCGCCCGGCGGAAATAAGATTTCCAAATCCAATATTGATCAGCTGCAAGGGCATCCGCCCGCCTTCCCACCGTGCGGCACATCCGGCACGGTTTATTCGATGTTCTGTACCTGTTCCCGGATCTTTTCGATCTCGGCTTTGATGTCCACCACATAGCCGGCGGTCTCGATGTCATTGCACTTGGAGCCGATGGTGTTGGCCTCCCGGTTGAACTCCTGAATCAGGAAGTCCAGCTTCCGGCCCACGGCGCCGCCCTGGTCCAGCATGTGGCGCAGCTGGGACAGGTGGCTGCGCAGGCGCACGGTCTCCTCGTCCACCGCCACCTTGTCGGCGTAAATAGCCGCCTCGGTGAGGATGCGGCTCTCGTCGATCTGAGTATTTTGGAGGACCTCCGCCATCTTGGCGGCCAGGCGGGCGCGGTAGTCGGCTACAATGCCGGGCGAACGCTCCTCCACCTTTCCCACCAGCTCCTCGATTCGCCCGGCCCGGCTTAGAACATCGGCCTTCAGGCGCTCGCCCTCCCGCCGGCGCATACCGTCAAAATCGGCCAGCGCCAGGTTAAGGGCGGACAGGAGCTGGTCCTTGAGAGCGTCCAGGTCCTCCTCCTGCTTTTCTACTACCAGCACATCGGGAAACCTGGCCAGGTCAGTGGCTCGGTAGTCCGGCTTGATCCTTCCGTCGCCCAGCGCATAGAGCTGCTGAAACGCGGTAATGTAGGCCCTGGCCAAGGGCTCGTTGACCGTGACAGAGACCGACTCCCCACCGGTGTCGGCCACGGTGACAAACACGTCCACTTTGCCCCGGGCAATAGAGGCCTGTACCTGGGTTTTTATGGCGTCCTCCGCGAAGATATAGGACCGGGGCATCTTTACCGTACAGTCCAGATAGCGGTTGTTGACCG
>DVHW01000161.1 GCA_018711785.1 Candidatus Galloscillospira excrementavium | reverse complement strand
GGGCCGCCTGGAGCGGCCCTCCGCGGGCTGGTCCGTCCCGGGGCGTTCTTCGGATTCAGGGGCGGAAAATCTGGGTATGATACAGGGGGCAATGCGCATGAGCTATTACGACCGGGTATATGCCCTGGTGGCCCGGATTCCCCGGGGCAGGGTGGCCACCTACGGCCAGCTGGCCCTGATGACGGGCAGCCTCCGGGCCTCCCGGGCGGTGGGGTACGCCCTCCGGGCGGCCAAGGACCCCGCCCTCCCCTGCCACCGGGTGCTCCGGGCCGACGGCACCCCCTCCCCCGCCTTCGGGCCGGGGGTCCAGCGGGCCCTGCTGGAGGCCGAGGGGGTCCCCTTCACCGCCGACGGCCGGGCCGACCTGGGCCGTTGCCGGTGGAATGGGCTGTGATGGAGGAATTGGAAAAGTTTTTACCGAAATCCCCAGCGTTTTACTTGCCATTGGGGGGAAAACGTAGTACCATAAACCTGTACCGGCGGACTGCGCCGGGGACAGACATGAGATAAAGAGGAATTTTATGATTGACTTCAAACCCATCCGGCTCTCCGACAAGGGCTGGATCGACCCGCTCCTGGCCCAGTCGGACTGGCGGGGGTGCGAGTATAATTTCACCAATCTCTTCTGCTGGAAGGACGCATACTGCCACGAGGCGGCCCGGCTGGGGGACTCCCTTCTGGTCCGCCTCTGCGGCGCTCTGGGGTGCAGCTACCTCTACCCCGCCGGCGGCGGGGACCGGAAGGCGGCCGTCCTGGCCCTGAAGGAGGAGGCCGGCCGCCGGGGGGAGCCCCTGCGGCTGGTGTGCCTGACCCAGGGCCAGGTGGAGGAACTGGAGGGCCTGTTCCCCGGCCGGTTCACCTTCACCGCCGACCGGGACGGGTACGACTATCTCTATGACATCGACCGCCTGGCCGACTTGGGAGGCAAAAAGCTCCACGCCAAGCGCAACCACATCCACCGCTTTGAGGAGAACAACCCCTCCTGGGTCTACGAGGAGATCACCCCCGCCACCCTGGCCGAGTGCCTGGAGATGGACCGGGAGTGGTACCGCCGCAGCATGGTGCGGGAGGGCAAGGAGGAAGAGGAGGACCTGGGCAACGAGGGGGTGGCCCTCCGCCTGGCCCTGGCCCACTACGACGAGCTGGGCCTGGAGGGCGGGCTGATCCGGGTCTACGGCGAGGTGGTGGCCTTCACCATCGGCGACATACTCAGCTCGGACACCTACGACGTCCACTTTGAGAAGGCCTACGGCGAGCTCCAGGGGGCCTACGCCGCCATCAACCAGCAGTTTGCCCGCTGGGTGCGGGAACACCACCCCCAGGTGCGCTACCTCAACCGGGAGGACGACATGGGGGTGGAGGGCCTGCGGAAGGCCAAGGAGTCCTACTACCCCGACCGGATGGTGGAGAAGCACTCCGCCGTGTGGCAGAACTGAACCCCCCGCTCCGGCGGGGAACTACGGCCCGGCGGGACCCGCCGGGCGGAAAGCAGGGATACCCATGATCGAGATTCGCCCCTCCCGGCCGGAGGAGATCGCCCGGCAGAAGGAGCTGTGGAAGCAGGCCTTTCACGACGAGGACGCCTACATCGACTTTTTCTACGACCACGCCGTCAAGCCCGAGGATGTGATGGTGCTCCTGGAGGACGCTCGGGTGCTGAGTATGCTGGTCCTGCTGCCCGTCACCCTGGCCCTGCCAGACGGCTCTGCCGCCTCCTCTTCCTACATCTACGCCCTGGCCACCGACTCGGCCCAGCGCAAGCGGGGCTTTGGCCGCCAGCTGCTGAAGTACACCGACTTTTACCTCCGGGACCGGGGGCTGGACTGCGTCACCGTGGTGCCGGCGGAGGTAAGCCTGCACAAGTTCTTCTCCACCGTGGGCTTCTCCGAGTGCTTTGCCACCCGGAAGGCGGAGCTGCTGCGCGGCATGGTCTCCGCCCCCGCCCCGGAGGACCGGGCGGAGGAGGCCGGGGCGGCGGAGTACCTCCGCATCCGGGAGGCGCGTCTGGCCGGTACCTTCCATGTGGTCTATGGAGAGGAGCTCATCGCCTGCCAGCAGGGGGTCTCCCGGATGGAGCGGGGCGGCCTGCTCCGGCTGGAGGTGGACGGCGAGGAGGGCGTGGCCGCAGCCGAGTACTTCAACAAGGACAGCGTCCTGGTGAAGGAGCTGGTCATCTCTCCGGAGCGCATGGAGCGGGCAGCGGCCCTGATCGCGGCGCAGATGCCCGCGGTCCGCTACCACATCCGCACCCCCGCCCTGTGGCAGGGCCTGCCGGGCAGCTATATCCAGGCCTTCGGCATGGTCAAGTGGTTTGACCGGGAGAAGGAGCGGCTGTGGCAGAGCGACAAAAAGGCCTATCTGGGCCTGGGCTTTGACTGACCTGGACCCGGAGAGAGGAGACTCCCGGCCCGCCGGCACCCGCCGGCGGGCCTTCTGCGTGGGCCGGAACAGGGAGAAAACTGCATAAAAATGAATATGAATGTATATTCCTTTCCGGCAAGGCCACAAAAATAAAAAAGTGCTTGCATATTTGGTGAATAAAGCATATAATTCAGTCATTCCAAACGATCGGGCGCGCTCCCACGGCCCGGTGAAACGATTGAGGAGAATGAATATGAAGTACGCAAAGAAACTGCTCACCCTGGGGCTGAGCCTGGCGCTGGTCCTGAGCCTGGCCGCCTGCTCTGGCGGCGATACCGCCGGCGGCGACACCGCTACCCCCACCCCCGCAGGGGATAACGGCGGCGATGTGACGAATACCGAGGCCCCCGCCACCGAGGACCCCTCCTCCCCCAAGAACTGGACCTCCGCGGCCGACCTGGAGGGCAAGACCATTGCCGTGCAGGAGGGTACCACCGGCGATATCCTGGTGTCGGAGAGCATCGCCAACACCACCCCTGTCCGCTTTAAGGCCGTGACCGCCTGCGCCCTGGAGCTGATGAACGGCAACGTGGACTGCATCGTGGTAGACTCCCTGCCCGCCCAGGCCCTGGTGGACGCCAACCCTGACCAGCTGATGATCCTGGATTTCCCGGCAAACACCGAGGTGGAGGCCTACGCGATCGGCGTCAACAAGACGGAGGAGGGCGCCGCCCTGGCCGAGGAGTTCAACGCCGCCATGGCCACGCTGAAGGAAAACGGTACTTATGAGGCCCTGTATAACAAGCATATCAACGGCGACGACACGGTGGAGCTGCCCGAGCTGCCCACGGTCACCGAGTCCAAGGGCACCCTGGTCATGGGCACCAACTGCGAGTTCGAGCCCTTTGAGTATCTGGACAGCCAGGGCAATCCCCAGGGCTTTGACATCGACTACGCCAAGTACCTCTGCGCCACCATGGGCTACGAGCTGGAGATCGAGAACATGAACTTCGATGCCCTGCCCGCCGCCCTCCAGACCGGGCAGGTGGACTTCCTGTGCGCTGGGTTGTCCGTCACCGAGGAGCGGCTGCTCCAGATGGACTTCACCGACAACTACTACGAGTCCACCCAGGCCATCGTGGTGCTCAAGTAAAGGGCGCCGCCGCACTGCAAAATTCCGCACAAGCCTGTGCCTCCTGGGCGCAGGCTTGTGCTGGCGTGTCGGGGAAGTCCCGCCCGCCCATGTGAAAATGAAAGGGGGACCTTCCTGTGTATCCTGTCGCGCTGGCCGGCCTGAGCTTTCTGGACAAACTGTACCAGGCGTTCCTGTACGAGGACCGCTGGCAGCTGTACCTCCAGGGCCTGGGCCGCACATTGAGCATCACTCTGGGCGCCATCCTCATCAGCACGGTGCTGGGCATGGTACTCTGCCTGATGAAGATCTCCAACCACCGGCTGATCCGCTGGCCCGCTCAGATCTACATCGATGTCATCCGGGGCATCCCGGTGATGGTGCAGCTGCTGCTCTTCGCCTTCGTTATCCTGAAGTGGCGCAACAAGGTGGCGGTGGCCATCATCGCCTTTGGCCTGAACTCGGCAGCCTATGTGGCGGAGATCTACCGCTCGGGCATCAACGCGGTGGACGCCGGGCAGATGGAGGCGGGCAGGAGCCTGGGCCTGACCCGGTGGCAGACCCTGTGGCACATCATCTTCCCCCAGGCTATCCGCAACTGCCTGCCCACCTACGCCAGCGAGTTCATCGTCCTGGTGAAGGAGACCGCCGTGGTGGGCTACATCGGCCTGATGGACCTGACCATGGCCTACTCCACCATCCAGAGCCGGACCATGGATGCCTCGGCCCCCCTGTTCATCATCGCGGTGGTCTATCTCGTCATCACCACCACCCTGTCCAAGCTCTTCGGCTATATGGAAAGGAGGCTGCGGGCCAGTGATCGGCGTTGAACACCTGAGCAAGTCCTTTGGCAGCCACCTGGTGCTGGACGATATCACTGAGCACATCGACCAGGGGGAAAAGGTGGTCATCATCGGCCCCTCCGGCTCGGGCAAGTCCACCTTCCTGCGCGGTCTCAATCTGCTGGAGACCCCCAGCAAGGGCTCGATCACCTTTGACGGGGAGGTCATCACCGACCCCAAGACCGACATCAACGCCGTCCGGCGGAAGATGGGCATGGTGTTCCAGCACTTCAACCTCTTCCCCCACATGACGGTGCGCAGAAACATCACCCTGGCCCCGGTGCAGACCAAGCGCATGAGCCAGGAGGAGGCCGACGAGGAGGCCAGCCGCCTGCTGGAGCGGGTGGGCCTGGCCGACCGGGCCGACGCCTATCCCAGCCAGCTCTCCGGCGGCCAGAAGCAGCGCATC
>DVHW01000160.1 GCA_018711785.1 Candidatus Galloscillospira excrementavium | reverse complement strand
GGGGAGCGGCTTTGCCGCTCCCCGCCCGGTTTTTCTTCGCAGCGTGTCAGATGGGACACCAGAAATCATCCACCCACCAGATGCCGTTTTCCTCTACCGGGGTGATCTGCCCGGTGTAGACGCGCGCCGCGCCGCCCGCCGTCACCTCCACGGTGAAGGGGTACACGCCCTGGGCGCTGGCCTCCCCCAGGGAAAGGGAGGTGACCTCCGCCGTCTGCCCTTCGTACAGACTGTCGTAGTTGGACAGGAGGCGGTTGCGGATGAGGGAGTCCACGCACTGGCTGGTGGCCAGGGCGGAGAGGGGGGCGTAGTACCCCTCTGTACCCTCCTGCCACCCTGCGGACAGGAGGGCGTCATACCGGCCGCCCTGATTGGCGGAGAAGAAGATGGTGAGGAAGCCCTCCGCTGCGGCCTGGGGGGATGTCCCCTGGCCGCCCTCCTCCCCGGCCTCCCCGGAGGACAGGGAGAGCTGGCCGGTGAGCAGGCGGTTGACCATCTCCCGGTCCGCGTCAGAGAGAGTCAGGCTCCGGTCGCCCGCCGGGTCGTTGAAGGTGCCGCAGTCGGAGTGGTAGCGGAGCACCCCCCAGCCGGGGCAGGAGAGGGCATAGTCGGAGGCGCAGTCGGACGTGCCCTCCGCCCACTGTCCGCCGTCCAGCAGGGAGAGGATGGTCTGGGCCTCCTCTCCGGTGAGCTCGGCCTGACGGCCCTCCGGGCCGGTGACAGAGACAATCTCCCCCGGCAGGACATCATAGTGCCGCATGGTCAGCTCATAGGCCTGTTCCGGAGTGACCCCCTTCAGGTCGTACCGGACCAGGACGCCACCCGTGTAGAGGACCGAGAAGTCCCCCCGCCAGCCGTCCACGTCCCCGGCGTCCCCGGTGACGTAGCGCATCCGGGCGGAGACCACCTCCTCCGTCAAGTCGGCGGCGGCAAAGACGGGGTTGTCAAACTCCTGGCGGTACGCCTCGGGCACCGAGTCCGCCCAGGGGGTCTCGTAGCGGTTCACGTCGTACCGCTCCGGGGCGTCCACGTCGGTGACGGCCTGGCCCGCCGGGTCGTCCAGGAGCTCGATAGTGATGCTGATATGGGTGTAGTACCCGCTCCAGAAGAGGGTCATATAGTTCCGGTCCTGCCCCAGCTCCCGGTGGGCGCCATCGAAGGCGAAGCCGCTGGGGACCTGGTCGGGCACATAGGCGCCCAGGAGGGTCTCCGCCCTGGCCTCGGCCAGGGTGAGGGACTCGCTGCGCCACTCCGGGATCTCGTCGGGGGTCAGGTGGGACGTGGTGAAGCCGCCGCCGGTGCCCACCGTCACCAGGCAGTTTGTGAGAAGGGCGGCCCGTTCCCCGTCGGCGCTGGTGCAGGTGAACCGGATCCCGGTGTCCCCGGACAGGAACTCCGCGCCGTAGGTGTAGGTACCGTCCAGGTCGGACCAGTAGTACCAGGTGGTGACGGTGACGCCGTTCACCTCCTGCTCCCCGGCGTCCGAGTACACCAGGTCCCGCACCGGGAGCCGGCCGGGGGAGAGGGCCAGGGTGAAGGTGGTGCCGCTGCCGGTGGTATCGGCGCCGGTGAGGGTGGCCTGCCACACCGCGCCCTCGCCGTCGTAGAGGACAGAGCCGTCCACCCCGAAGCCGGCCCAGTACAGCAGCCAGGGCACCTGGTCGCCGCCCCCCAGGGCGGCGATGATCTCCGAGGCGGTCATGTCCTCGGTGAAATGGCCGGCGGGGAGGAGGATGTTCCCCGCCACGGCGGGGGAATCGGTGCAGTCGGGGTAGGCCAGTGCGGGGATCATGGGGGAGGAGTGGGGCTGGCCGTCAAAGGGGTCCCCCACCAGGAGGGTGTAGCCCTCCCCGCCGGGATTGTCCCCAGGGATGTCGTGGCCGGGGGTGTTGGTGGCGGGGCCGGGGGTCTCATAGGCGGGGAGGTCCTGGTTCAGGTAGTAGTCCCCCAGGTACCGCAGCCCCCCCAGCCCGGCGGCGCACACCAGGGCCAGGCAGGCGGCCAGCACGGCGTAGTGGGCCATCCGGCTGCCCCGGCCCGCCGGGGCCCGTCCCTCCCGCAGCACGTCCATGATTTGCTGGTGACGGCTCTTGCCCAGCTCTACCCGGTCCATATAGGAACGGTAGTCGTGTTCAAACATGTGGTTGCTCCTTTCCGGCCCCTCAGTCCTCGCCGAGAAGCCTGCGCAGCTTGGCCCGCGCCCGGGAGAGCCGGGAGCGGACGGTGCCCTCCGCCTCGCCGGTCATGGCGGCGATCTCGGCGGCCTGGT
Source organism: Candidatus Galloscillospira excrementavium (assembly GCA_018711785.1). Classification (GTDB taxonomy): domain Bacteria; phylum Bacillota; class Clostridia; order Oscillospirales; family Oscillospiraceae; genus Galloscillospira_A; species Galloscillospira_A excrementavium. Next base: position 1,672 of record DVHW01000160.1, on the reverse strand, counting down.
AGCCCTCGTAGTAAAAGAGGTGGATGGCGGCCCGGTCCTTGGCCGGCAGGGCCCGGACGGCCTCCATCACCCCCTGCTCCTCCGCCGTGGCGGCGGGGAAGCTCTCCAGCAGCGGGGAGCGGCGCCGGCGCCAGGGAGAGCGGAGCCGGCTCTTGCAGCCGTTCACCGTCACCCGCAGCAGCCAGGCCTTCTCGTGCTCCGGCGACGCGAAGTCCGGGGCCTTCTCCAGGTAGCGGAGAAAGGCGTCCTGTACCGCGTCCTGGGCCTCCTGGGCGTCCCCGAGGATGGCCAGGGCCGCCCGGTAGAGGGCGTTTTCATGGGTTTTTACTGTCTCTTCCAACCGGTTGGGGTCCATCGTTTCGCCCCCTTTCACCCTATATACGCTCTGGAAAGGCCAAACGCTGCAAGGGCGGGACAAAAATCTGTTTTCCTTTTGGCCTGGGCCGTGCTATACTAGTCCTATCCCACACCAGAATACCACAACAAAGGAGCATGTGATACGATGAATGTGTTTCTCAGCGCCGATATCGAGGGCACCTGCGGCATCACCGACTGGGCGGAGACCGAGCGGTCCACCCCCTATGACTATAACTACTTCAAAAAGCAGATGACCTTCGAGGTCAAGGCCGCCTGTGAGGGGGCCCTGGCCGCCGGGGCGGAGGGGATCTTCGTCCGGGACGCCCACGACTCGGCCCGGAACATCGACCCCGCCCAGCTGCCCCAGGAGGCCCGGATGATGCGGGGGTGGACCGGGGACCCCCTGAGCATGATGAGCGGCCTGGACCAGGGGGAGTACGGCGCCGTCCTCTTCACCGGCTACCACGCCTGGGCGGCCAGCGGGGGCAACCCCCTCTCCCACACCATGAACGGCCGCAACGAGTACGTCACCCTCAACGGGGTGCGGATGAGCGAATTTCTCATGAACGCCTACACCGCCGGGTACTACGGCGTGCCGGTGGCCTTCCTCTCTGGGGACAGGGCCCTGTGCGACTTTGCCCGCACCCTCATCCCCAATATCGTCACCGTCCCGGTCAACGAGGGCCGGGGGGGCGCGGTGGTGTCCATGCACCCCGAGGCCGCCGTCAAGGCCATCAAGGAGGGGGCCAAGCGGGCGGTGAAGAACGCCAAAAGCTGCCTGGTGCCCATGCCAGACCACTTCGACGCGGTCATCCGCTTCCGGGAGCACAAGGTGGCCTACTCCAAGCACTTCTACCCCGGCGCGACCCTGGAGGACGAGAAGAACGTCTGCTTCTCCTCCGACGACTGGTACGAGATGCTCCGCTTCTTCCACTTCGTGCTCAGCGACTGAGAGAGGAGGGCCTATGCCGGATTCCAAGACCGACCTGCGCCTGGCCGTTCTCATCGACGCGGACAACGCCCCCCGCACCGCCCTGCGGGACATCATGAACGAGGCGGCGGTGTACGGCACCCCCACGGTGAAGCGGATCTACGGCGACTGGACCTCCCCCAATATGTCCACCTGGAAGCCCCTGCTGCTGGAAAACGCCATTACCCCGGTCCAGCAGTACAGCTACACCACCGGGAAGAACTCCACCGACTCGGCCATGATCATCGACGCCATGGACCTCTTATACTCCGGCCACCTGGACGGGTTCGTGCTGGTGTCCAGCGACAGTGACTTTACCCGCCTGGCCGTCCGCCTGCGGGAGGC
>DVHW01000159.1 GCA_018711785.1 Candidatus Galloscillospira excrementavium | reverse complement strand
CGGGAGTACGAGGCGGTGTGCGTAGGTGGGATGCGGGAGGACGCCGGCACGGTGGACGCCCCCATCGGCCGCCACCCGGTGGACCGGAAGAAGATGGCCATCGACCGCAAAAACGGCCGGGAGGCGGTGACCCACTGGCAGGTGCTGGAGCGCTACCCGGGGCACACCTACCTGCGCTGCCGGCTGGAGACCGGCCGCACCCACCAGATCCGGGTCCACCTGGCCTCCATCGGCCACCCCCTGCTGGGGGACACGGTGTACGGGGCGAAAAAACCGGTGCCGGGCCTGGCCGGCCAGTGCCTCCACGCCCGGCGGCTCACCTTCACCCACCCCCGCACCGGGGAGCGCCTGACGGTGGAGTGCCCCCTGCCCGGCTGGTTTGAGGCGGTGCTGGCCAAGCTCCGCCGCCTATGATGCGCGCAGGCGGCGGCGCACCCCTTATGGATAACTTCTGCGGGGCTTTCTGCTCCGGGCGGAAAAGGGCCCCCTTGCCTTGACAAGGGGGCCGTTTTTCGATAAAATACCACCAGACCGCAGGACAAATCGAATAGCAGGGGCGCTGGACGCAAGTTCGGCTGAGATGTGGGGCGTAGTGCCGTCCCCGGTCCCTTGAACCTGATCCGGGTAATGCCGGCGTAGGAAGTGATTCGACAGCGTCGTCGTTTCTCTTGAGTACCGCATTGCGCCTATCCCGGTTTGCGCTGCGGTATCTTTTTTCGGGAGGAATGACTATGACAAGAACCAAAGCGACGGCGACCCGCTGGCTGGTGGAGAGCGCGATCATGATCGCCATCGGCACCATCCTCAGCGAGTGGCCCAAGATCGACTACCCCCTGGGCGGCGGCCTGACCATCTGCTCGATGCTGCCCCTGGTGCTGATCTCGTTCCGCTTCGGCGTGAAGCGGGGCCTGACCACCGCCCTGGCGTACAGCCTGCTACAGCTGGTGCTGGGGCTGGACAACGTGCAGTACGCCACCTCCGCGGGGATGGCGGCGGCCATCGTCCTGCTGGACTACATCGTGCCCTACACCGTCATCGGCCTGGCCGGTGCCTTCAAGAGCGACAAGCGGGACCTGCGGGTGAACCTGGTGCTGGGCATTGTGGTTACGTTTATCCTGCGGCTGGTGTGCCACTTCTTCACCGGCTGGCTGATTTGGGACGCCCTGTGGCCCAACGAGTACGGCTGGTCCGGCCCGGTATACTCCATCCTCTACAACGGAAGCTACATGGTCTCCGAAATGATCCTCACCTCGGTGGTGGCTGTGGCCCTGTGCAGCACGCCGCTCCGGCGCTATTTCAATGGGGATGACCTGAAGTAAGGACTGATTCTGTGGGCAAATTCGACGGTGTGCTGCTGGCCAGCGACTATGACGACACCCTGTTCTCCTCGGACATGACGGTGTCCCCGGAAAATGTGGCGGCCATCGAGTATTTCACCGGCCGGGGCGGCGTGTTCACCGTGGCCACCGGCCGGGCCCACCGCACCTTTGCCCCCCAGGTCCACAAGGTGCCCTTCAACGCGCCGGTGATCCTCTCCGGCGGCGCCCAGCTCTACGACTTTTCCAGGAATGAGTACGTCTATGAGACCTTTCTCCCGCCCCGGGTGAAGGGGGACCTGCTGGAGCTGGCTCAGGCGGTGCCCGAGATCGGCTTCGAGGCCTACTGGGGGGACGACATCTACGCCTACCAGCCCAATGCCGTGACGCTGCGGCACATCAAGCGGGCGGGCGTGAGCTTCACCGAGTGCCCCATCGCCGATATGCCCGAGCCCTGGAGCAAGGTCATCCTCCAGCAGGAGAACGCCGTCCTCCGCCGGGCCCAGCAGTACATGCTGGAGCGGTGGAGCGGGCACTACGAGGTCATCTTCTCCAACCCCGTCCTTCTGGAGCTCACCGCCAAGGGGAGCAACAAGGGGGGGATGGTCCTGCGCCTGGCGGACAGGCTGGGCATTTCCCGGGAACACATCTACTGCGTGGGGGACAACCAGAACGACATCCCCATGCTGGCCATCTCGGCCATCCCCTTCGCGCCGTCCAACTGCGCGCCGGAGGTGCGCGCCTGGGGGCCCCGCATCGTGGGCTCCTGCGACGAGAGCTGCATCGCCCAGATCGTCGGCATACTGGATGAGGTCTATACCTGAACACAGGCCGCGCCGCCCGGACTTGAGTCCGGGCGGCGCGGTTTTAGTGGACGGCCTCCAGCGTCCCGGCCAGCAGGGCGGCATAAGGGGGCAGAGAGGCCAGGGGCGCCCGCTCGGTGACGGCGTGGGCGTCCAGAATGTCGGGCCCGGTGCTCACCATGATGAGGCCCGGCGCCTTGGCCTGGAAGATAGAGGGCTCCAGCCCCACGTGGACGGCGGCGATCTCCGCTGCCCGGCCGGTCTCCCGGCGGAACACCTCTGCCATCTGTACCGCCAGGGGATTGGAGGCACCCCCTGCCCAGCCGGGGTAGCCGGTGGTGTGGACCGAAAAACCGAGGGCCTCCGCCAAGGAGCGGTGCCGGGCGGCCAGAGCGGCCTCCTCCTCCCCCCGGACGCACCGGAGGAAGGCGGCGGCGTTCACCGCCCCGCCCTCCGCCCACACCCGGCCCAGGTTGGCCGACGCGGCGGGTACGCCGGGGAACTCCTCCTGCCAGGACACCACCCCGTGGGTCAGCCCGGCCAGGAGGGCCAGGGTGTCCCTGGCGCAGGCGGGGTCCCAGACCCGGGCTGGGGCGGGAATGGACTCCAGGGAGAGGGTGAGGCCGGGGTCGGTGTCCCGGTGGGTCCTCTCCAGCGCCCCGCGCAGGCCCTCCGCCATGCGGCGGAGGGCCTGCCCCTCCCCAGTCACCAGCACCGCCCGGCAGGACGAGGGGATGGCGTTGTGGGCGGTGCCCCCCTCCAGCTCCGCCAGGGCGAAGGGGAGGTCCAGCGCGGCCAGGAACCGGGCCAGGGCCTGGACGGGGTTGCACCGGCCCCGGTGGATGTCGTCCCCAGAGTGGCCCCCGGCGCAGCCGGAGAGGGTGAGGGCATACCCCTCCCCCGCCGGGGCGGGGGCAAGGGGCAGGGGCCGGGAGAAGGTCTCCCGCCGCCCTCCGGCGGAGGAGACCACCATCCGCCCCAGGTGGAAGCCGTCGGTGTTGATGAGGTACTTTGCCCCGGCGAGCCACGCCGGGTCCACCCGTTTGGCCCCCTCCAGCCCCACCTCCTCGGCCACGGTGAAGAGCAGGCGCAGAAGCCCGTGGGGCACCCCCTGCCCCAGGAGCCAGAGCACAGCGGCGTTGCCCAGATTGTTGTCCGCCCCCAGGGAGGAGCGGCCGTCAGAGCGGAGGAAGCCCTCCCTCTCCGTCACCGCCACGCTGTCCCGCGCCGGGTCGTAGCCCGAGCCGGGGGCGGCGGCGCACACCATATCCAGGTGGCCCTGGAGGATCACCAGGGGCGCCCCCTCCCGGCCCGGGGTTGGGGGTACATCGGCGGTCAGGTTGTGGAATTCGTCCTGCCGCACCGTCAGGCCCAGCCCCGCCAGATGCCCGGCCAGGGCGCGGCTGATCGCCTCTTCGTGCCAGGAGGGGTGGGGCGGGCGGTTCAGGATGGTGAACACCTCCACAATGCCCCGGATGACGGCCCCTTCCCCGCCCAGCCGCTCGGTCCAATTCACGCCGGCCACGCTCCTTTCCGCATTTGGAGACATTGTATCAGATAGCGGGGCGGAGCGCAATCAGAGCAGCACCTGGGCCAGGCCCAGGGCGATCAGCAGCGCCCCCGAGAGGGGCAGGGC